>DATEEG010000386.1:0-9200 GCA_035281305.1 Acidimicrobiia bacterium
GCGGCGTTGACGACGATCGCCGGTGTATTGATGGCCGACCGTCGCCTTGGTGGATGGATTCGCACCGAAGGCCCGGTGGCCCCGGTCCCATCCCGGGCGATAGGACTCGGTGTGCTGCTCCTCGCCGCCCCCATCGTCACGGCTCTCTTTCTGGTCGACGGCGGGGACGCCATCGTGTGGTTGGGACTGGCGGCCTGGGGCATCCTCATTGCATTTGTGAGAAGGCTGCCGGGAGCCGTCGCCCTCGTGAGAGTCGGCGCTCCGCTCCTTGCTGTGGGCGGTGCCCTCCTTGAACTCCCCGGAGGCGCCGTGTGGGGCATCCTGATGGGGGCGGCGAGCGTTCTGGCATGGTCGAAGGCCGTGCGCCTTGCGATCCGCCCTCTCATCGAACGAGGATCACGGGTATCCATCCCACCGGAACTCCTCTCCGACGACGTTCGAAGAGCCGCCGGGATCGACCGCGATCGCTCATGAGGCGGCTCAATCCCTGGATCATGATTCCGGCCGTGCTGGTTGGTTTGCTGGTCGGATGGCTGGGCTGGATCGCGACCAACGTATCGTGCCGGGCCGATCAGGCCCCTGGAGGCCCCGGCTGCCCGCTGGCGGCGACGATCGTCGGAACCATCTGCCTCATCGGCGCCACGATCGGCCTGGCGGTGGTCCTGGCGTTGACCGGCCGCTCGATTGGAGAGTATCGGGACCAGAAAGATCGGGAGAACGTGGAGTGATGAGTTGTTATGGAGTCGCGCGGCCGACAAAGCACTATCGCCTAGCCACCCTCGAACTGCCGAACACCAACGACACATTGTGGCCGCCGAAGCCGAAGGAGTTCGACATTGCGTAGTCGCCGCCGAACTCTCGAGCCTGGTTGGGAACGTAATCGAGATCGCACTCCGGGTCCGGTGTCTCGAGGTTGATGGTCGGTGGGATCAGGCCTCGCTCGAGGGCCAGGATCGAAGCGACGGCCTCGACGGCTCCGGCGCCACCGAGCACGTGGCCTGTCATCGACTTCGTCGATGAAACCGGGACCCGATAGGCATCCTCGCCCAGGGCGAGCTTGATCGCAGCGGTCTCGGTGGCATCGTTGGCCTCGGTGGAAGTGCCGTGGGCGTTGATATAGGAGATCTCGGACGGACCGATCCCGGCGTCGGCCATAGCGGCTTTCATCGCACGGGCGGCCCCGGTGCCGCCGGGCCGGGGAAGCGTGATGTGATAGGCGTCGGCCGACATCCCGTAGCCGAGGACCTCGGCCAGGACCGTCGCCCCCCGCGCCAATGCCCGGTCCCGCTCCTCGAGGAGCAGGGCACTTCCGCCTTCGCCCATGACGAACCCGTCCCGATCGGCGTCGAAGGGCCGGCAGGCCCGCTCGGGCTCGTCATTCCGCGACGACAGCGCCCGTGCCTGGGCGAATCCGGCGATGCCGTAATCGGTGATAGTCGCCTCCGATCCTCCGGCCAGCATCACGTCGGCAGCACCGCGGCGAATGATCTCGGCCGCATCGCCAATGGCGTTGGCCGACGCCGAGCATGCAGTCACGACGCACGTGACCGGCCCCAGAAGGTTGTGCTCGATCGAAACCAGCCCTGCCGACATGTTGATGATGATCTTGGGGATCCCGGTGGGTGAGACCCGGTCTGGCCCGCGCCGATCGAGGGTTCGGATCTCGTCGGTGAATGACTCCATCCCCCCGAACCCACCGCCGTAAACGACTCCCGACCTCCCGGCAGCCTCGTCATCGGGGTCATAAGCGATGCCGGCCTGGGCGATCGCCTCGCGGGCGGCGATCATGAAGAACTGGCTGGTGCGGTCCAGACGGCGAACGTCTTTCCGGTCGAAGTGATCCTCGGGGTCATAGCCCTTCACTTCGCCGGCGATGCGGGTGCGCAGTGCCGAAGCGTCGAACCGGGTTATGGGACCGATACCGGAGCGACCTTCGGCGATCGACTTCCAGAACGAGTCGACGTCGTTGCCGACCGGCGAGATGACACCCATCCCCGTGACCACCACCCGGCGGCGCTGAATGCCAGAACCGCCCTCGCCGGCTGCCATGTGCGTCGTACCCTTTCAGCGTCAGGCGTTGAGTTTGGTGTGGACGAGCTCGATCGCCTCCCCAACCGTGTGAATGTGCTCAGCTTCGTCGTCGGGGATCTTCACGCCGAACTCATCTTCCATTGCCATCAGAAGCTCGACCACTCCGAGTGAGTCGACATCCAGGTCCTGCTCGAAGTTGGCGGCGGTATTGATCTTGTCGGCGTCGAGACCCAGTTCTGAGACGAGAACGTCTCGCAGGCGAGCTTCGATTTCCACGCGGTCCATGTTTAGTTCTCCTTTCGTTGTCGGAACAATTAAAGCGCTATCCCACCGTCTACCACGATGACCTGGCCCGTGAGGTAGGAGGCTTTCTCCGAGGCGAGGAACGCTACGGTGGACGCGACCTCGACAGGTTCGCCGAAGCGACCCAGGCTCACCGAGGACAGCAAACCTTCCTTGACCTCTTCGCTCAGAGATCCGGTCATGTCGGTGGTGATGAACCCGGGGGCCACCACGTTCACGGTGATGCCCCGCGACCCGACCTCTTTGGCGACCGACTTGGCGAGCCCGATCAGGCCGGCCTTCGAGGCGGCATAGTTCGCCTGCCCCGGGTTGCCGGCGATGCCCGACACCGAACTGATCGAGATCACTCGCCCCCAGCGGGCCTTGAGCATCCCCTTGAGGGCGGCCTTGGTGCAGAGGAAGGCGGAGCGCAGGTTCGTATCGATGACCCGATCGAACTCCTCAGGGCTCATCCTCAGGACCAGGTTGTCGGCGGTGATCCCCGCATTGTTGACGAGGACGGTGACCGGCCCCAAAGCGGCGCCGACCCGGGCAAACAGGTCCTCGACCTGGTCGGCGTCGGAAACATCGGCTTGATAGGCCTCGGCCTGGCCTCCACCCGCCCGTATCTCCGACACCACCTCCTCAGCCGCGTCGGCTCGTGATGCGAAGTTGACGGCGACCGCGTGGCCGTCGGAGCCAAGCGCGACGGCGATGGCGCGGCCGATGCCGCGGGAAGCTCCCGTGACCAGTGCCACTCCGCTCACTAAGAGGCTTCCGTCCCGGATTCTGGCAAGTCGGCTCCGGCTCCGTTCTCGGCCCGTGCCAACGACGCCCGGGGCGGGAGGCCGAAGAACTCGAAGTTGCCCTCGAGGAGTTCCATGGTGGTACGCGTGTTGGGTGGAAGTTGGGCGTCGCTCGTTGCGATGGGTTCGACCCGGTCGCCCCATTTGACGACGGCGGCCGCCCAGGAGAGCCCCGCTCCGAAAGCCGTGAACACGACGTTGTCCCCGGGTTTGATCCGGCCCTGTTCGAGGGCTTCGGTGAGAGCAACGGGAATCGTGGCGGCGGAAGTGTTGCCGTACGACCCGATGTTCACGAACACCCTGGCAGAGTCGAGACCGAGCCGGCGAGCCGTCGCGTCGATGATGCGGACGTTGGCTTGATGTGGAATCAACAGGTCGACTTGCTCGAGCGACAGTCCCGCCCCCTCGATGACCCGGGACGAAGCCTCCCCCATCTTCACTACCGCCCGCCGAAAGAGCTCGGGACCGTCCATTTCGAACCGACTTTCGTCGGGCCTGGGATAGTCACGGGCGCCGGCGGTGCCGTCCCGCGGGATCGAGAGGATGGAGGCAGCCGAGCCATCCATCCCCAGTTCGCTCGAAAGCATGCCGACCTCGTCGTCGGTGGCCTCGAGGACCACCGCCCCGGCCGCGTCGCCGAAGAGCACGCAGGTGGAGCGCTCGGTGAAGTCGAGGTGGAAATGGAGCTTCTCGGCTCCGACGACGAGCACCGTCCGAAAAGGCCCGGCTTTGATCATGCTGTTGGCTACGACGAGTGAGTAGACAAAACCTGAGCAGGCGGCGTTCAGATCGAATGCTGCCGCGTTGAACGCCTCGAGCTTGGCCTGGAGGATTGCGGCCGTGGATGGGATCACCGAGTCGCCGGTGCACGTCCCCAGGATGATCAGGTCGATGTCCGCTGCCGTTTTGCCGGCCGCGGCCAGGGCATGGAGGCTGGCAACCCGCGCCATGTCGGACACCTCGACATGGGAAATCCGCCGCTCTTTGATGCCGGTCCGGGTCGTGATCCAATCGTCCGAAGTGTCGACCAGCGCCTCTAGATCGTGGTTCGACAGCACCGCCGGGGGCAGGCACTTGCCCCATCCTGTGATATTCGCGTTCGGCATCACCCTCCTCCGGCCAGTCTCATCCGTCCAAAGACCCGGGTCGTGGAGTGGCGATGGTACCGACCGCCTCGAGGGCAGGTGCGATTCCGCTCAGGTCGGAGATGGCAGCGGCGCTCGCCCCGTCGACCGAGCGCCGGGCCATCGAGGCGGTGACGTCGCCCGGACCGACGTGGAGAAACAACTCGACACCGGCGCCGGCCATCCCTACCAGAGACTCAGAGAACCGGACCGGCGATACCACCTGGTCGACCAGAAGCTGTCTCTCCCGGCCCTCGGGCAGCGGTTGCGCGGTCACATTCGACCACACCGGAAATGTCTGGACATGGAACGGAACCTCGGCCAGCGCCCGATTCACCCTCGCCGCCGCCGGTTCCATGAACGAGGAGTGGAATGCTCCCGCCACCTTCAACCGGACCACCCTCCGCAAACCCAGCGCCGGGGCCGCGGATTCCAGCCAGTCGAGATCTTCGTTCCCCCCGGCGAGCACTATCTGGCCCGGGGCGTTGACATTGGCGACTGTCAGGCGCCCCCCTTCGGCCCGGCGCCGGGAGGAGATGTCCTCTGCCTGCTCGAGGCTGGCGCCGAGCAGCGCCACCATGCCGGACGGTTCGAGGTCGGCGGCGTCGGCCATGGCCTGGCCCCGCTCCGCCACTACCGCCAGAGCGTCGTCGAAGTCGATGACGCCCGACGCTGCCAGGGCGGTGTATTCGCCGAGGGAGTGCCCGGCGGCGGCGGCCGGAAGGCTGAGCAGGCGCGCCCTCGTTTCCTCCCAGAGGGCGTAGCTGACGGCGAATAGGGCCGGCTGGGCGTGCTCGGTGCGGGTAAGGGCCTCCTCCGAGCCGCGCAGACACATTTCTTCAAGTGACCATCCGAGGATGGAATCGGCCCGATGGCCCAGGAGATCGGGACGCTCGGCGAAGAGATCAGCACCCATTCCCGGGAATTGACTCCCCTGCCCGGGAAAGAGGACTGCAAATGACACTGTTAGATCGACCCGGGCCGAAATGAATTGGTTACCGCTCGGGTCGTCACTGACCGGCCATGGCTAAACGAAGCTCGTCCACCACCCGATCGACGTCTCCGGTCGAGACGTCGCGATGGGTCACGAGCCGCAGGACTCCCCCGACGGGTGGGTTGATCTTGATACCCGCGGCCGCCAGGCGGGTGGACCAGGCGTCGAATGGAACCGGGAGACGGGCGATGTCGACCTGCACCATGTTGGTCTCCACCGCTTCAGGGTTGACAGCGGACGGCGCCAGGGCGGCCAGCCCTTCAGCCAGGTGGGCCGCGACTTTGTGGTCATCGGAGAGCCGGTCCCGGTCACGCAGGGCGATCCGGGCCGCCGCCGCCAGCACTCCCACCTGTCGCATGCCGCCGCCGAGCCTCTTGCGGAGATAACGACCCTCGGCCATGAGGTCGGCGTTACCGCAGAGGATCGACCCCACCGGAGCCCCGAGGCCCTTGGAGAAGCAGAACTGCACCGTGTCGGCCTGGGACGCGTATGTCTCGGCTGCGACCCCGGACGCGGCGACGGCGTTGAACAGCCTCGCCCCATCGAGGTGGATGGAAAGCTGGTGCCGCCTGGCGGCTTTCGTCCCCTCCTCCATGACTGCGATCGGTACCACCCTTCCCCCCGAGAGATTGTGCGTGTTCTCCCACACCATCAGTCGGATGCGCGGGAAGAAGCCGGAAGTCGACATGGCCTGATCGATCATCGCCGGGCTGATCCGCCCGTCGGCGGCGTCGACGGTGCGGAACGCCACACCCGACAACGCCGAGGCGGCTCCCCGTTCGACATTCCTCGAGTGGATCCCCGGATCGCAGAGAACGTCGTCGCCGGGGCGGGTCTGGAGCATGATCGCCAATTGATTGCCCATGGTTCCGGTCGGGACGAAAACCGCCGCCTCTTTGCCGACCACCGCCGCGGCCTCCTCCTCGAGGGCGTTGGCGGTGGGGTCGTCGGAGTAGACGTCATCGCCGACCTCGGCTGCGGCCATTGCCTGGCGCATCTCCTCGGTGGGCCGGGTGACAGTGTCGGATCGGAAGTCGGCAATTCCGTCAGGGAAAGGCATGGTGGGAGGATAAGCGGGAGTCCGCAATCCGCTATCCGCTATCCGCTATCCGCCAGATCCGAAATCTCGCGCATCGCTCGGCTCCTACCAAGGTTGTCGGGCCATTCCTCACGACGGACCGCTTGGCACGCGTTCTGGCGGATCGCGGATCGCGGATCGCGGATCGCGTTCCTCAAAGCAAATCCAGCGCCTTCCGAATACCGCGCAACGCCTGCGCAATCCGGTGTTCGTTTTCGACGAGGGCGAAGCGAACATGCGAGTCTCCGCTCGGGCCGAAACCGATCCCGGGACTGACAGCGACCTTGGCCCGATCGAGGAGGTTCATCGTGAACTCCATCGATCCCTGCTCGACATAGGGATCCGGAATCGGAGCCCAGACGAACATGGTCCCGGAGGGCCGCTCCACTTTCCAGCCGTTGCGATTGAGGCCATCGATCAAGACGTCCCTTCGCTTGCGGTAGATCTCGTTGACCTCGGCGACATATCCGTCCCCCTCGTTGAGGGCGATGATCGACGCAATCTGGATCGGTTGGAACGTCCCGTAGTCGAGGTAGCTCTTGAGCTTGGCCAGGGCAGCGACCATCGCCGGGTTGCCGACCAGGAATCCCATTCTCCACCCGGCCATCGAATGGCCTTTAGTCAGCGTATAGAGCTCGACTGCGACCTCCCTGGCACCGGGAACCTGGAGGATGGACGGAGGAACGTACCCGTCGAAGGACACGTCGGCGTAGGCAAAGTCATGGACCAGGAAGACTTCGTTCTCCCGGGCAAACGCCACCAGACGCTCAAAGAAGGCGAGGTCCACGCACACGGTCGTCGGATTGTGCGGGAAGGACAGAATGATCACCCGGGGCCGCGGCCAGGCGTCTTTGAACATGCGGTCGAGGGACTCGAAGTAGAGGTCGTCCGATGCCACCGGGGCTCGCCTGACCTCGGCGCCCGCCAGCACCGGTGCGTAAATGTGGATCGGATAGGACGGCTCGGGGACGACAGCCACGTCGCCCGGCTGCAGCAGAACCCACATCAGGTGGGAAAGTCCCTCTTTGGCACCGATTGTGGCGATGACCTCGGTGTCGGGGTCGACTTCGACGCCAAATCGGCGCTGGTAGCGGTCGGCGGCAGCCTTGCGAAGATTGGGCAAGCCGCGGCTGACCGAGTAGCGATGGTTGCGCGGGTTCTGAGCGGCTTCGACCAGCTTGTCGACGACCAGCGGCGCCGTAGGAATGTCGGGATTGCCGAAGCCCAGATCGATGATGTCCTCCCCGGCGCGCCGGGCGGTCAGTTTGCGCTCATTGACCGCACCAAATACGTACGGAGGAAGGTGGTCGATGCGGCGGAAGTCCATTGCGGGCAAGCCTACCGAGCCTCCCAGCTCGCTCATGCCGCTCAAAGATGGGACAACACGCTGCGTGAGAACAGAAGCCAGTTCTCACGGTTGCTGGGAAGTACCGACACGACCAGTTCGTCGGCGGTGGCAGCCAGCGCCGCCAGGTGCTCGACGATGCGACCAGGGGTCCCGGCGGTCAAACCGGACCGGGCGATTGCCTCGAGTCCGCCCCGGGCCGCGACGGCGCTATCCAGAGTGCTCTGGTCGGGTGCAAGCACTACTCCACCACCCCACGTGACCTTGACGTCTCGGGCGGCTTCGGCTCGCAACGCCTCGCCCTCCTGCCGAAGCTCGTCGGGACTGGCTCCCCACGCATTCCAGCCATCGGCCCTGGCCGCGGCCACCGCTCTCACTTTGGGATGACGCCCTCCCACCCAGATCGGAAGGTTGGGGGCCGAGCCTCGGACCAGAGCGATGGTCTCCTCGAGAAGAGCGATCCGGTCATTGAGAGCCGGCCGGTTCATGCCGTACCGGACAGCCTCATCCTCAGACATCTTGTCGCCCGCCCCCAACCCCAGGACGCTCCGACCAGGGGCGATCGCGGCCAGCGCGATGGCGATCCCGGCGGTGATCGCCGGCTCTCTCAGTGTTACCCGGGTGACCAGTGAGCCGACCCTGGCCGTGGCGGTAGCTGCGATCGCGCCGAGGGTTGAAGCCCCCTCCAGAACCGGCCGCCGCGGGTCGCCCAGTGGGACGAGGTGGTCGAACACGAACATCCCCGTCAAATTGAGAGGCCCGAGCGAACGCGCCAGGTCGAGGACCAATTCCGGACTGCTGGCAAATTGTGGAGCCGTCAGGGAAACCGGGTGGGTCACTCCCCCGCCAGTTTGCTCATCATTCTGCGGATCCGCACCGGTACGACGTCAGTAACGGTGGCGAGAACCGACTTGATCATTCCCAGGAGATCCTGGGGACCGTCCCAGTGCTCGACCACCACTTCTTCGCCGGCCCGTTCGATGAGGTGATTCAGCGCAAAAGTCACGAGGAAGATGTCGTCGAGAAGTCCCGCGACCGGGATGAACTCGGGGAGGAGGTCGATCGGGGAAAGGACGTAAGCGAAAGACACGCCCAGAAGGATCTTGGATCGACGAGGTACCCGCGGATCCTTGAGGAGCCTGCCGAGCAATTTGACCAGGTTCGGCAACATCAGCGCTGCGTCAACCGCCAACTGGCGAAGCTGGATGCCGGCGCCACCGTCCGGAGGAATGACCTCGTCAGGTCGAACTGCCTTTTTGTCCTTGATCACATCGATCCCCTTTCGGGCCAGGATAGGTTCGGCAGATATTTGCGAGAAGCATCGATAGTGGGGCAGTTTGAGTAGGCACGGCTCCGACCTTCCAGGGCTCGAGGTGGGTCCAGTCCAGCAGCGAAGGAACCGATACAGCCGGCCTCGTCCACAAATTTTGGCGCACCAGGCCCGGACCAGACGAAACCGGGCCTGGTGCCAGATTGGGGTCTAGTGGGCCTGCAACCCTTCCAGGGCCAGAAGTCCCGCCCCGATGGCGCCGGCCCGGGG
>DATEEG010000387.1:0-2126 GCA_035281305.1 Acidimicrobiia bacterium
GTTGTGCTTTTCCAGGTCGGCGGACATGGCCCTTTCCGAGTCCTCCCAACGCCGGGTGCTGCCGACGATGTCGGTAAAGAGGAAGCTGACCAGGACCGAGGAGGTGTCCACGGCTCAAGGGTAAGTCTGCATTGGGGAAGCTGCGGGAGGAGGGTGGTGCCTTAGGGTCCGGCCCGGGCGAAGATTCTGCCGTTGGGTTTGATGAAGGTGACTTCCCCGTTGGGGTCGCCTTCGATCCGACACACAACCCCGGTATGTCTAGAAATCTTGACCTAGGTCAGATCTCGCAGATAACGCGCAAGCCAGGAACTCCCTCGAAAATCCGATCGTGGGTGACGAGGGGACTGCCGATTAGCCGCGCCGTCGCCGCAATCCAGAGGTCGCCGACGTGAGACTTCTCATGAAGGCCATGCCCGGAGGCTCGGCACTCGTTTCTGAGAGCCGACCACTCGCTACAGAGTTGATCGTGAGGCGGTATCACCGCGGCGTCTCGGATTCGTTCCTCGAGCATGTACATTCTCTGTCCTCGCCATCCCCGAACCAAAGCGCCGTAACGAAGTTCGGCCACGGTTTGGAACGAAATGACGAGGCGCCGCCCTAACAAGTGACGCTTGTACTTGATAACGAGCCCATGGGGATCGGTCCCGAGCACCGCACCGAAGACTCCAGTATCCACAACGACGACGTCGTTGCCCTGCATCAGTCGGTGATGGCTCGCCAGAACCCGTCTGCTTCGTCCTCGTCGAATTCCTCGATCGCGAGACTCTGAACCGAGACCACCGGCCCGGTGCGACGTAGTACCGCATCAACATCGAAGTCAAAGAACGAATGTTGGGGCAAGGGTTCAGCGAGTGAGAGTTTCGTGGCTTCGAACCTTTCGTTTCTTCCCGCATCCAACGACATCGTCCCCTGCGCGTTCACGCGGCGTCCGATGAGCTCGCGTACTCGATCGAGATTTTCCCCCGAGGTGTCGAATTTCAGGTAATGGATGCGACCGAGGTCATCTTCGAGTCGAAAACTGCCGCTCTTGATGTTCACTTCATACAGAAGACCGTTGAGTTCGGTCGAGGTCCCGCTCGGTAGTCCCCGCGCTGGACGAAAGGCATCAAGTGCTGATACGGGAGCGACTGATACTTCTCGCACCGCTGCACCGCGCCGGTACTCAATTGTTACCCGCTGATAATCGACCAATTCTTCAAGGAAGGCGCCGATCTTTTCTCTAGACCAGTCGTCGACTCCCTCGGGAAGGCTCCGGCCTTGGCCGGCTGCCTCCAACGCATCTTCCAACAAATCGAACGCCTCCAGCCCGACATCAGCCAAGGGCAATTGGCCGGTTAGCGCCGGTGCCTCTAGCTCCAACACGGCACTACCAGCCCTAATGGCGACAGCGAAGAGACGAGTCAAGTCTTCAACAGGTTGGGGGCTCCGACCCCGCCTTCCCGCTCGACCCTCAATCCCTTTGGCGAGCCGTAGCACAGCCTGCTGAAGCTCGGCGACTGCGGCTAGCCGGGCGAGTGGAATTGCGCCTTCAGGACCACCGATTAGGCGAAGGCTCAGCTGGGCGCGGGGCGTGGTCGTGATTTCATCCACCTATGTGATAACGACGGAGGGTTCGCTCCTACAAACTACCCGCCAGGAAGGACAAACCCGGCTACGCATCCTCGGCGTCGACACCGCCCAGGCTGGCCGCGATCTCGGCGAACTGGGCCAAGGCGGCTTCGAGGTCTTCGGCGATCTCGGCGGCGATCACCGCCGGAGGGGGCAGATTGTCGGCATCTTCCAGGGACTCGTCCCGGAGCCAAAAGATGTCAAGGCTGGCCTTGTCGCGAGCCGTCATCTCCTCGTAGGAGAACCTGCGGAACCGGTCCGACTCGGTTCGTTGATGACGATTCGCCGGGTTGTAGGCAGCGATGAAGTCCTTGAGGGCGTCATAGCTGAGCGGGTTCTGCTTGAGGGTGAAGTGCTGGTTGGTCCGCAGGTCGTAGATCCACAGCTCTTTGGTCCAGGGATCCTCACGGCCGGGCTTCTTGTCGAAGAAGAGGACGTTGGCCTTCACGCCCTGGGCATAGAAGAGGCCGGTCGGGAGGCGAAGCAAGGTGTGCACATCGCAGTCATGGAGCAACTTG
>DATEEG010000388.1:0-2636 GCA_035281305.1 Acidimicrobiia bacterium
ATCGGGAGCATGATGATGACCAGTCCAGCGAGAACTCCCTGCCGGGAGAGGGGCAAGGTCACCCGCATGAACGCTGCCCGAGCACTGGCTCCGAGATCGCGGGCGGCTTCGAGCACCTGGCCGTCGATGCGGTCGAGAGCGCTGTAGAGCGGCAGTATGAAGAATGGCAGGTAGCCGTAGACCAGCCCCAGGATGACGGTGCTGTGCGCCCCGCCCAGCCAGTTCTGAGCGGAAAGACCAACGCCCTCGAGCGCCGAGTTGACGAGACCGTCGTTGCTCAGGAGGTTGACCCAGGCCAGCATCCGCATCAGATAGTTGATCCAGAAGGGAGTCAGGATCAGTATGAGAAAGAGGCCTTTTCGCTTCCCGGCCTTGCGAGCGACGAAGTAGGCCACCGGGTAGCCGATGATCACGCATAACACTGACGCCAGCACCACGTACACCACGGTCCGGAGCGCAATCAGGCCGGTCTGGCCTCCGAATAGCCCCGAGAACACGTTGGCAAAAGGTCCGGGGTCCCACCTGACCGGGTTCCATTCCGGCACCGGTCGAAGGAAGATCGGATGCAGACGACCCATCGCCACCGCCAGAATGGCGTAGAAGGGAACCAGAAAAAGCACGACCAGCCATCCCAGGCCGGGCGCAGCCAAGGCTTGCCAGACCCATACCTTGAGACCTACAGCTTCGGTCTCAGCCGCCTGTAGGTTGGTTGGCACCAGCCCTCATCCTCCGGCCACCGCCCGGTTCCAGTTGTCCAGCCAGAGCGCCTCGGTCTCAGGGGTGAGCTGGGTGGGCACGACCGCCTGGGAGTGTGCGAAGTCTTCTTCGGTCACTGCCGCCGCCGCGAGATTCTCGGGGATCCATTCGTCGGTAACCAGGGAGTCCGGATCGAGGTTGATCTGCGGTGGCTGATAACCAAGCCACGCAAAGTTCTCGAGAGCATTGGCCTCGTCGAGCATCCAGTTGAGGAAGTTATGGGCAAGCACCGGATGTTCGGCCCCGCGGACGATGGCCATGGTGTCGTTCGCCACGAGGCCCCGGACCGTTGACCCAGGGGCCCGAGCCGGCCAGATGTAATCGAGAACTGAAGTGTCGCCGCCCTCAGGGAAGTAGTACTGCGAATTGACCATGTCACCCGACCAGGCCAGGTGAAGCCCAAAACGCCCCTCGGGTATGCCTTGATAGGCGCCGTCGATCCTGTAGACGATGTCCATCAAATCGACCAACTCGATAAGCGAGTCGGCTGCGGCGGCCACCTGGTCAGCTGATGCCTCCCGCGGTTCTGCGATACCGGCCCGGAACATCGCCATCTGCATCGTCTCGCGGAAGTCGTCGTAGAGGCCAGTGATCCCTTTGTACTTCGGATTCCAGAAAACGTCCCACGGGTTGGCGAGACCCTCGATGTCGGTGGCGTCGACGAGGTCGTTCCTCCATCCGATGCCAGTCTGATACACGACGTAAGGGACGGTGTACTGCGAGCCCTGGTCGTAGAAGGGGCTCACCAGTTGGGGCCACACGTATTGGCCCAGGTTGGGCAGGTAATCATGGTTGAGGGGTTGAATGAGCTTGCCCGCCACGGCTTTTCCGATCGATTCGCCCGCCGGGAACCAGACATCGAAGGACAGCTCGCCGCTGAGAAGCTTGGCAAAGGCCTCTTCCTCGTTGTAAAAGATGGTGACTTCGATTGGCACCCCGAGTGCTTCTTCGGCCATCGGAAGCACGTCCGGACTGATGTAGTCGGCCCAGTTGTAGATCCGAAGCGGCCCTTCCTCCGATGGCAATCCGGACTCGATGGCCGAGACATCCTCGAACAGGGGCTGGCTGACCGGACTCGAGGGCGTGCCGATCGCGATCTCTACGCCATCTCCAATCTGGTCGCCCTCGCCGCAGGCGGCCAGGATCGCCGAGAGAGTCGGGAGGCTTACTCCCAGGGCAGATGCCCTCAGCAAGAAGTCCCGCCGGGTGAGACCCCGGATCGATCTTTGCGGATTACGCCCCTCACGAGGATGAAAAACCACAGTTATGCCCTTCTGCTCGTCTTCTGACCGGGGCCGCGGTAGCCGATGCCCCATCCACCCAACTTGTCACTGACCCGTTATTGAACAGCCGTTCAAAACCTTAACGCTCGCGTTTTGGTGGGGCTACCCCCACCAAAGATTTCAGATTGGTCCCTAGCTGTGAGGCCGCAGTGTCGAGACACAGATCGCGCATGATCAAAGCCGAGACCGCCGGATCCTGCAGCAGCACCTGGATGGCCAGACCGTCGATGAGCGCCGAGAGCATCACCGCGAACCGCTCCGGATCGACCTTTTGGAACTCACCCGCTTTGATGCCGTCTCTGACTATCCCGGCGATGGTTGATCGCATCAGGTCATCGAGTCGAGCGCGCTCGGCGGACAGGTCGGCGTCGTGTCGCGAACGAGTCCAGACGTCGAGCCACAACAGCCACTCGTTGTCGGGGCGATCAAGCGGCTCTGATGGAGGACAACTTGCCTCGATCAACTGACCCAGGCGCGCGGCCGCGCCTGCCCCCTGCTCCATCCCCTGCTCGACACCGTCGAAGAACAACTGGTCCCGAAAAGCGAGAGCGTCCGCCAGCAGTGCGTCCTTGGAGGGGAAGTAGTACAGGATCAGGG
>DATEEG010000389.1:0-12412 GCA_035281305.1 Acidimicrobiia bacterium
CTTCGAGGCGGCCGATCGGGATGCCATCGAACTCGTCAACGGGGATGCCAAGCTCCCCGACACCCTCAAAGCCAGCCTCGCCGCCCTGCGGGCCGGTGGGTGGGACCGGGTCGGGCTGGTCGAAGAGATGGGAGGGACCCCGATTCCCCACCTGCTCTTCTGGGCGACTCAGGAATTGTTGCTGGGAGCGAATGCCACGGCGACGTTCTACGCCGGCGGGCCCCTCTTCGCCCGTGTCATTTTCGAAGAGGGGACCGAAGAGCAGCGCAGCCTGGCACGGCTCATGATCGAACGGGGGTGGGCCGGTTCGATGGTTCTCACCGAACCCGATGCCGGCTCCGACGTCGGAGCCGGAGTCACCAGGGCTCACAAGGTGGATGGCAACACCTATCACCTCGAGGGGGTCAAGCGTTTCATCACCGGGGGCGAACACGACGCCACCGAGAACATCATCCACCTTGTCCTCGCCAGAGCCGACGGCGCAGGTCCGGGAACAAAGGGTTTGTCCCTATTCATCGTCCCCAAGTTCCTGATCAACGGCGATGGCACTCTCGGCGAACGCAACGGGATTGTCGCCACCCGGATCGAGCACAAACTCGGCTTGAGAGGATCCGTCACCGCCGAGCTGACACTGGGCGAACACCGCCCTGCGGTGGGCTACCTGGTGGGGGGAGTCCACGAAGGGATCAGGCAGATGTTCCGGATCATCGAGCACGCCCGGATGACGATTGGAACGAAGTCGGCCGCGACCCTGTCGACGGGTTACCTGAATGCCCTCGACTATGCCAAGAGCCGGGTTCAAGGCCCTGACCTGGCCGAGGCGGCCGATAAGAACGCCCGGCGGGTGGCGATCATTCGGCACCCCGACGTGCGTCGGATGTTGCTGATGCAGAAGGCCCATGCCGAAGGCTTGCGGGCCCTGTGGACCTACGCCGCCTGGTCGAAAGACCAGGCTGATCTGACCGGTGAGGAGCGCTGGGCCCGGCGCGCTGACTTCCTGCTGCCGTTGGTGAAGGGGTATTCCTCGGAAAAGGCCTTCGAGCTTCTCGCCCTCTCGCTCCAGGTCTTCGGAGGTTCGGGATACACCGTGGACTATCCAATCGAGCAGTATCTGAGAGATTCCAAGATCGACAGCATCTACGAGGGCACGACGGGAATTCAGGCTCTCGATCTCTTCTTTCGCAAGATCGTCCGCGACCAGGGTCAGACCGTGGCCAACCTGTCCACGGAAGTGGCGGACTTCGTCAAGGGAGGTGACGGCGACGATCCCATTTCCGAGGAACGAGAGATCCTCGGCCGGATACTCGACGACGCCCAGGCCCACTTGGGGGTGGCGGTAAGTCACCTCTTTGCGTGCCGCGAGGACCACACCCAGATCTACAAGGCCGGGCTGCACCTGACTTCGCTTCTGGAGTCGATGGCGGAAGTGGTCATTTCGTGGCAGCTCTTGCGCCACGCCGAGATCGCCGCCGGGGGGCGGATGGACGACGATTTCCTGGCGGGCAAGGTCGTCTCGGCCCGATTCTTCGTTCGCCACGTGGCTCCCAAGGTCGCCGCCCGCCGGGCGGCCGCGGAGCAGGAAGATGGCTCCCTCATGACGCTCTCCGACCACGCATTTTGAACCCGAACTCGGATCGGGTTTCTGGCTGGCGTCCGGCGGCCGGCGTCTAGCGTTCTCTCTTCATGAACTTTGCCTTTAGCGAGGAGCAGGAAGAACTCCGCCGACTGGCTCGGAAATGGCTCTCCGACCGGTCGCCATCGGCCGTCGTACGAAGTCTCATGGAGACGGAAAGCGGATACGACCAGGCAATGTGGTCCGAGATGGCCCAGATGGGCTGGCAGGGCATGGCGATTCCGGAGGAGTACGGAGGCGCAGGGTTCGGACAACTGGAGTTGGCGGTGCTCTTCGAAGAGATGGGGCGGTCGCTGCTCCCGGCTCCGTTCTTCTCCACCGTGGCCCTGGGTGCAGCGGCGATACTCGAGGCGGGCTCCGAACAGCAGAAGCACGACCTGCTGGGCCGGGTGGCGGCGGCCGAGATCACCATCGCACTTGCATCCACCGAACCGAACGGACGCTGGGACGAGAGCGGGGTCGAGGCCGTCGCCGAACCTTCCGGGGGCGGCTGGTCGATCAACGGTGTGAAGAGCTTCGTCATCGACGGCCACACCGCTGATTTCCTGGTCGTAGCGGCTCGCACCAGCGAAGGTGTCAGCCTGTTTCTCGTCGAAGGCGAAGTCGAGGGGATGAACCGTCGGCGACTGGAAACGATGGACATGACCCGCAAGCAGGCCGAACTCACGCTGACCGATGTCAAGGTGTCAGATGATCGTCTGATTGGCTCCCCGGGGGCAGGATGGGCTGTCGTGGAGAGGGTGCTCGAGAAGGCCATCGTGAACCTTGCCGCCGAACAAGTCGGTGGCGCGCAGATGTGTCTTGAGATGTCGGTCGACTACGCCAAGACCCGTCACCAGTTCGGTCGCCCGATCGGTTCGTTCCAGGCAATCAAGCACAAGTGCGCGGACATGCTGGTCCAGGTCGAATCAGCCAAGTCGGCGTGTTATTACGCCGCTTGGGCTGCGTCGGAGGACAATGACGAACTCTCCCTGGTGGCGCCGATGGCCAAGTCGTATTGCTCGGAGGCGTTTTTCCATTGTGCTTCCGAAAACATACAGATCCATGGCGGGATCGGGTTCACGTGGGAACACGATGCCCACCTCTATTTCAAGCGGGCCAAGAGCTCGGAGTTGCTGTTCGGTGACCCGGCCTACCACCGGGCGAGATTGGCCGACCGTCTAGGTCTTTGATCGAGAGGCATCCTGGTTTGGCGCGGAGGCTCGACCCCGGGGAGACTTCGAAACCAAACCGTCACTAGAACGTTCCTATGCCCCTCGCCCTCACTCTCGTTGCGGTTCTCCTCGTCATAGTTGCCCTCGTCATCTGGCAGCATGCCCAACGGGAGGGACCCAGGGAGGTCACCTTCGGTATCGAGAACGCCGTTTCGTTCATCGCTGCCCGCCTCGACCCGGAGGTGCGGAACCGGCTAGGGACCGATGGAGTCCGGCGAGTCGTCGAATGGGAGGTCTTTTACCTGCAAGGTCTCGCTCAGGAGAACCGCAGGCACCCGGTCGAAACCGTCGCCGGTGACTACGGGCCAGCCGTAGAGTTCATTCAGGCTGAGATCGCGCGGGTTCACGATCGCACGTACACCGCAAGCGACATTGGGGCGGTTCTGGTGCTCGGAGTCACCTATCTACAGTCAATTGGAGCAGTCGGCGAAATAGCAGGAGGATTGGACGAGTGATGGTCCGTTGCGGTTCTTGCCGCACGCAGTTTGATGTGCCGGGCCCCGGCCGGTTTTCATGTCCGGTCTGCGGATCGGTCAACATGGTCAGAGCGGCGCCGGGCACCGCCCCCACAGCACCTACCGCGACCAACCCGACGCCACCGCCACCGCGTCCGCCCGACCCGCCATCACCGAGGGTCTCCTGCCCGACCTGCGAGTTCACCTTCATCGTCGGCAACGTCGAAAAGGCCAAATGTCCCAATTGCGGGTCCGAAGTATCGACCGGTCGGGCGACGGAGAGGGACGCCGATGGGTCGCCTTAACCGGTTTCCCGACAATCGATTCATAGGCCGCCGCGACGTGATGATCGTCTTCGACTGCGAAGACCAGAGGCACTTTCAGGACCTGGAAGCCTCCATTCTGAGTCTCGACCTGTATGCGAAGAACCTGTTGCAGGCGTTTGCCCCCGATGATCTTGCCGAGGCCGCCAACCGCGGGTTTTCGCCACCCGCAGGCTCGGAGTCTGGCCCCTAGGCCGTCGGGCCCGATCTGCGATGTCGGGTCTTGTGAGCCCGGGAGGGGCGTCTACCATGAAGAACCCATTGGGCACTGGCCGCTCAGCCAGCAGCGACCTTCGCGGGCGATCTCTCCTTACAGGCAGGCAATTGTGACGGACGGCGGCGAACCGACTTTGACGCAGCCCGGCGTTCTCGCGAGCGCCTGGCGTCATCGCGTGGTGGTAGCAATCATCATCGCCGCCTTCACCGTGGCGGCCATCCTGCTGAGCCTGTTGCGCCCTTCCTCCTACGAGGCATTGGCCACGATCGTGCTCGAGGATCCAGAGGCAACGGTCGTATTGGGCACCGACCAGGCGGTGTCCGGGGATCGTCTGGTAGCGAATCAGCTCGAGGTCGTGCAGTCGGGACTGGTCGCTACGAGGGCGGCTGAGTTGGCCAGGGGCGAAGGGTATGACCTGTCTCCGGGCGAGATCCTCGGTCGCTCCTCTTTTTCGACGCTCAGGGGAACCGATGTGATCGTCATTGGTTTCACCGGCCCGGACCCGGCAGAAGCCGAAGCAGTTGCCAACAGCATCGTCCTCGCGTACGACCAGGTGCAACGCGAACAGAGGCGGGAAGCCAACGCCTCGGTTGACTCTCGACTTGATCAGGCGGACACGCTCTTGAAGGAAGAGCTCGCCTCGATCAACGAGCAAATCGCTGCGATCCGGGCAGACCGGTCACTCGACCTCAAGATCGAACAGGTCCTTACGCGGATCGCCCAACTTCAGCAACAGCTATCCCAAACCAATGACCCCGCGATTCGTGAATCGATTCTTACCGTCCTCGACCAGGAGGATCGCCAGCTCGAGATCCTTCGAAGCGCTGCGGAAGTCGAAGCTGAGGGCGCCGAATTGGCAGGTCTGATCGACAGCCGGGACACCGTGCTGGCCCGACTCGCAGGGATCGAGATTCAAAGAAGCGACATAGAGCTACAGACCGAGATCGAAGGCAGCGGAATTTCCTTCTACTCGCCTGCTGCTGCCGCGGAGGTGTCGGCCGGTGCCGGACTCGTTTTCACGGCGTTGGGCGGCTTCTTCGTCGGTGCCCTCGTGGCCCTCGGCGTTGCGTACACCCTCGCCAACTGGAGACGGGGCTTCGCTGCCTGGGATGAGCCCGAGTCTCTGCTGGCGATCCCATTTCTCGCCGAGATACCCGAATTCGGGTCGGATTCGGAGACTCTGTTCCCGGTTCGAGATAGTCCTCGCTCGGTAGCGGCGGAGTCGTTCCGATTTGCCGCGGCGAACATCGATTTCCGGCTTCGAGGCGAAAGCTTCAAATCCGTGTACTTCGCTTCGGCTGTCACGGGTGATGGAAAGTCCACGCTGGTAGCCAACATCGCGGCAGCGGCCGCGCGCACCAAGAAGGTGCTCGTAATTGACGCAGACTTCGGAAGCCAGTCTGTGAGCAAGCTCCTCGTGGGAGACTTCTCGATGCATCCGGGACTGACTGAACTGACTTCGGGGAGCATCGACGTCGAGGCCGCGATTACCCCCGTTCCCCTGTCCGGGGGAGTCGACCTGCATCTCCTGGGACGCGGCATGGATCGGATAACCGCGCCGGAATTCTTCGGCAGCAGAAATCTGGACGGCACCATCCGCGATCTCTCCCTGTCCTACGATCTCATCTTCATCGACGGGCCTCCCCTTCTCCAGGTCGCCTATGCCAGCACCTTGAGCCGGATGGCCGGCGCAACGGTGGTCGTCATTCCTCACGGGGCGTCGGTTCGCAGCGGATCCGAGCTTGCCAGGAGGCTGCACTTCCTCGACGCGAACGTGATCGGCTACCTCTACAACCAGGCTCCTCCACGAGAGGTGGCGGATTCAGCCGGCGGTTCGATGCGAGACATACTGGGCGATCGGGGCCTCGTCGAACCTGTGCGAAGCAGGAGGAGCGGCGGCCGTCCTTGAACCTCGGATAGCAGTTGCGGATCCTTCAACTCCACAATCACTATCGCGAACCGGGCGGAGAGGATGCGGTGGTAGAGGCCGAGCGGGCCCTGCTGGAGGGAGCGGGCCACGAGGTCGTTCGCTTTGAGCGGACTAACCCCGTCGGGGTAGCCGCGACCGCGGGTTCGTTGCTGGCCGCCCCCTGGAACCCCGTCACCGCATCCGCCGTGCGCCGGCTCGTGCGGACCCGAAGACCTTCGGTGGCTCATGTCCACAACACCTGGTTTTCGATGTCACCGTCGGTCATCGGCGCGCTCCATCGGGAAGGCGTTCCGACGGTTATGACGGTTCACAACTACCGGCTTGCCTGCATCAACGGCCAGTTGCTCCGCCAGGGGAAGCCCTGTCAGATCTGCGTCGGCACCGATCCGTGGAGTGGCGTCCGCTACCGCTGCTTTCGCGATTCCGTGGCGGGCTCGGCCGTTGCTGCTGCGACGATCTCGTTGAACCGGTCGCTGGGGACCTGGGAAGACAGGGTCGATCGTTTTTTGGTTCTGACCGACTTCATGAGGGACATCCTGGTGAGAACCGGTCTTCGATCTGACCGTATCGACCTGACGCCCAACTTTGTCGATGATCCCGGTCCCCGGCGTTCGATGCCGGGACAAAGCAAGACGGTGTTGTTCGTGGGGCGGCTAGCGCCAGAGAAGGGCATAGATCTTCTCATCGATTGCTGGGAGAGGTCAGCTCCGGGCGGCCTCACCCTCGAGGTGGTGGGCGACGGGCCGCTGCTGACCGCCATGCGGAAGAGGGCGGTGCCGGGTGTCGTCTTCCGGGGTCGCCTCGACCGGGCCGAAGTCCGCAGTCTGATGCTCACGTCCAGGGCGCTGGCCTTTCCCTCCATTTGGTACGAGGGTCAACCAATGGTGATTCTGGAGGCCCTCGCCGCGGGCCTCCCGGTGTTCGCTTCCGACCTCGGCGGCACCGCCGAAACCGTCGGCGAGGGAGGCCTGGTGGTCGATTCCTGGTCGGCTTTTTCCTTTGCGGATTGGTCGGATGAGGTTCTCAACAGTGTTGGGTCGGCAGGCCGCAGGCGATGGGAGAGCCGATTCACGCCGCAACGGCACCTCGAGAGCCTCATCTCCTCTTACGGCTCAGCGACCTATTCCAAAAAATCGGGGTCGTGATAGCATTTTTGTCTATTAGGGAGGTTGGAGTGGAAAGGGTTGTCGTTACGGGGGCCGGGGGTTTCATCGGTCATCACCTGGTTACATATCTGAAATCGCGCGGTTATTGGGTCCGAGGCGTCGACCTCAAATATCCGGAGTACACCTCGGTGGACGCGGATGAATTCGAAATACTCGACCTGAGAAAATGGGACAATTGCCTGCAAGCGTTGCGGGGGGCCGATCACGTCTATGCCCTGGCCGCCGACATGGGCGGGATGGGATTCATTTCGGCCAATCACGCAGTCATTCTGCGGAACAACGCCTTGATCAACCTTCACACTATGGAGGCGGCCCGGGTCCACGAAGTCGGCAGATATTTGTACACGTCGTCGGCCTGCGTTTATCCCGACGAACTCCAGACCGAGACCGATGTGAAGCCACTGCGGGAGGAGGATGCTTATCCCGCCAATCCGCAGGACGCCTACGGTTGGGAGAAGCTGGTCACGGAGAAACTCGCGGAGTACTACGCCGCCGACTTCGGCCTCATCACCCGGATTGTCAGGTTCCACAACATCTTTGGCCCCTATGGGACATATGACGGCGGGCGCGAAAAGGCTCCGGCTGCTCTCTGTCGCAAGGTGGCCAAGGCGGTCGACGGCTCCGAGATCGAAATCTGGGGCGACGGTGAACAGACTCGCTCGTTCTGTTACATCGACGACTGCGTCGAGGGCATCTATCGGATCATGATGTCCGATTTTTCCGGTCCCCTCAATCTCGGGACCGATCGCCTGGTGACCATCAACGAACTGGCGGACATCATCATCGGTATTTCCGGCAAGACCGACATCTCGCTGCGTCACATCGACGGACCGCAGGGCGTTCGCGGTCGCAACTCGGACAATTCCCGAATCCGCAACGTCCTCGGATGGGAACCCGAGATCTCGTTGGAAGAGGGTCTGGCGCCGACCTATCGCTGGATTGAGAAGCAAGTCACCAGTTCTTAAGGTGGTGGAAGAAGGAAGCCACCCGAGGGTGGATGTGCTCGGCGTCCACGTGAGCGCTATCAACATGGACGTCGCCGTGAATACGGTGCACCGGTGGCTGACCTCGGGCCTCGCCAACTATGTCTGTGTGACCGGGGTCCATGGCGTAATGGAGTGCCAGCGGGACCCCGACCTCCTCCTGATTCACAACTCGGCCGGCATGGTCACGCCGGATGGAATGCCGATGGTCTGGGCCAGCCGCTGGGCCGGGGTCTCCGAGGCCGACCGGGTCTACGGACCCGACCTGATGTTGGAGTTGTGCCGGAGGTCGGTCGAGCAGGGTTGGCGGTCGTTCTTCTATGGCGGCAAGCCCGGCGTTGCCGAACTCCTGGCCGCGACTCTCGTGGAACGATTCCCCGGGTTCCAGGTGGCCGGGACGCATGTCCCGCCATTCCGCGATCTCACTGCGGCCGAGGACGCCCTCGTCATCGAAGCCATCAACGACGCCGAAGCCGACTTGCTGTGGGTGGGATTGTCGACTCCTAAACAGGAACGCTGGATGGCGGCTCACCGCGGCCTGATCAACACGCCTGTAATGATCGGAGTAGGAGCCGCCTTCGACATCAACTCGGGGAGTCTCAACCAGGCCCCGCGGTTCGTCCAACGGTCCGGATTCGAGTGGCTTTATCGATTGGTTCAGGAGCCCCGGCGATTGTGGCGCCGGTACCTCCGCAATAACCCGGAGTTCGTGATCAGAATGCTCCGCCACCCTCCGCGCCTGCTGGCCGAGTAGAACTGCGAATGGCACCGGCCAGGGGGGCCTTTGTGGTCGTCATAGGACCCGACGGCGTCGGCAAGACGTCACTCGCCGCTCGTCTCATTGCGGACCACGGAGCTCCGACGATGTATCTGCACTTTCGGCCCAGGCTCTGGAGCCCGCCCCCGGCGTCGCCCATCGAGGCGGGCAATCCTCCTCCGAAACAGGTCGACCCCGGCCCCCGGCCGCTCGGCTGGCTCAGACTGGCTCGTTCGGTCGGGATGTTCTGGCTCGGCTATTTACGGTGGATCAGGCCGGCGCTGGCGCGCGGCACCCTCGTCGTCGGCGATCGATGGGTTTACGGATACGTGGGCCAGCCTGAGGCTCTCGGTTTTGGGGGGCCGCCGTGGCTGGCGCGGCTGGCCACGCGAATCGCTCCCCAACCTGATCTCGTGGTCCGGCTCACTGCTCCGGCCGAGGTCGTCGCTCAACGCAAGTCGGATCTCACGGTCGCCGAGATTCAGTTGGAGATGCGGAAGTGGGAGACTCTCCCGATCGATGTCTGGGTACTCGACTCTTCAATGGATGTATCGAGCCTGGCGGCCGCAGTCGGTGCCCGGTTGGCCGGGGCGACAAGAGGCTGACTACGGCCAACGAAGGACAAGATGAAACCGCTACTGGTTAGCACGTTCGATCTCGAGGGGGGAGCCGCTCGGGCGGCTCATCGGCTCCACGAGGCCCTCGTGCGGGCAGGGATTCCGAGTCATTTGCTCGTACAGATGCAGACCGGCGATACGGAGGGTGTGATCGGGCCTTCCGGACGGCGCCAGCGGGCCTGGGCGAGACTGCGACCGGTGTTGGATGGCTCGGTCGTCGGGCTCTATCCGGACCGTACTGCGTCGATGTTCAGCCCTGCTTGGCTGCCCGGGGGTGGACGCATTCGTGACATCGATCACGATGTACTCAACTTGCATTGGGTTACTGCCGGGTTCCTATCGATCGAGGAGGTCCGGCGCCAGGAAAGACCCATCGTCTGGACGTTGCACGACATGTGGCCCTTCACCGGCGGGTGCCACTATTCCGGCGACTGCGACCGTTACCTCCGCTCGTGCGGAAACTGCCCCGAGCTCGGCAGCAAGCGGCCAGCCGATCTGAGTCGACTCGTTTGGAAACGCAAGTCGCGAGCCTGGGACAGCCTCGAGATCGCAGTTGTGAGCCCAACCAACTGGCTGGCGGAGGCGGCGCGGCGTTCTTCCTTATTTCAAGGCTCTCAAATCCATGTCATTCCCAACGGTGTCGATACCAGGCGATTTCATCCGATTCCGAAGTCAGTGGCCAGGGAGGCTCTGGGGCTGGCGCACGACAAGACTCTGGTGGCCTTTGGAGCGCTCGACTTGTCCGAACAACGAAAAGGGGGAGCCCTCCTGCTCGAAGCGGTGGGGAAACTCTCAACCCGCATTCCGCCGGGTTCCGTCGAGTTAGTCGTTTTTGGGTCATCTCACCCGCGCGGGCAGGACGATTCCCGATTTCCGACCCGATATGTCGGGCGGTTGTCTGATGACGTGGCGCTGGCGTTGCTGTATTCGGCAGTGGACCTTGTGGTCGTTCCTTCCCTCTACGAAGCTCAGTCTCTCGTTGCAGTCGAGGCGATGGCCTGTGCTACACCCTGCGTCGCCTTTCGGGTGGAGGGGCTGTCCGAAGTCATCGACCACGGCGACAACGGACTGCTGGCTAAACCTTTCGACACGGGCGACCTGGCAGATGCGATGGCCGAGATGGCGACCAACGACTCGTTCCGGACCCAGGCCTCGACCCGTGCTCGGGCCAAGGCCGTCACCAGCTGGGAAGTCACCCTGGTGGCTGAGCGCTACGAGGCGCTCTACGCGTCCGTCATCTAGGAGCCCACCCGGCACGCTCCGGCAGGCGTTTCGGTGAAAGCGGGACGTCTGCTTCATCGTTATCGGCCACGCACACAGCGGCAAGGGCCAACCCCAGGAACACCGCCATCTGGAACCTTCCGTAGGGCCATGTGCCGAAAATCGTGGCGACGGACTGTCCCACGACGAAGGCCGTGATCGGCACAGTGATTCGAGACCTCGCGGCGGCCCGAATGAAAGCGACGTGAAACCACACGTAGGTGATGGCCCCCAAGATTCCGAACTTGAGCCAAACGTGCAGTACGGCGCTGTGCACTTCAAACGACTCGGTCTTCCACGCCGAAATCAACTGCGTCTCATAGCGCCGGCCGATGCCATAGCCCAGGAGCGGATCTCGTTCGATTATCGACCACGCATCGATGAGATCGTTCACGTGGTCCTCATTGGTGGCGGAGTACGTTCCGGTGCTGGTGGGGACGAAGCTTCCCAATCGCGCAGCCACATTGTCGGTGCCGAGGGAAACGACGGCTATGAACACCAGTGCGACACCTCCTAACCCGGCGAGCAGGACGCGGGCTGGCCGGGCATTGCGCGAGCGCAGGTAAAGAAGAAGCAGCGTCGCCAGTCCGACCCCCCATACCAGCCAGAAGGACCGCCTGAAGCTCAACAACACCAGCAGCGAACCGGCCACGCCCCCGACCCGGAGCAGAGCGGTCCGCATCTTTCCCAAGTCGTTGCCGACCCGCAGGAGATGCCACGCGGCAACGATCGCAGCGATCGAACCAAGGTAGAGGCTGGTGCCTTCGAAAACTGTGGTACGCACACCGAGCACTTGTGACCCATAGCCGAGCGCATAGGAGATGAGGTCGGGAATACTGAGAAGTCCGTACAGGGTGGCGAGGTCGGTCAGCACAAAGCGCTTCCAGCCTTGACCGGCCAGCCACTTGCTCGCGTAGAGAGCGGTGAGGGCGGTGACGACCAGGTTCCTCCAGTCTGCGAAGAGTTCGGGCACGCCTCTGACGATGGCAACTGACAGCGAGAAAGCGAGTACGGCGGTCGCGGCCAACAACGGGGGCACGAGTCCCAGGCGTCGGAGCCGCGCGCTCATGGAATAGGGGGGCATCGTCAACACAAAGGGACTGAGACCGATCAGAAGCAACCCGAACAACGCGTACTGAAGCGGGACCCCAAACGCAGTCTGTCCGAACCACGCGGACGATTCGGCCCCTTCTCCGTATTCGTTGCCGATCCAGGTCGTTGCGGCGGCGATCAGGAGAAAGACAGCTTCGCTGCCTCTGAATCGGGTGTCGGCGCTGGCCGTCCCCATAGGAACTCCCACCCGGAAATGGTACCCGACCCCCCGGAAGGGCCTAATAGGGCGTGGGGCGTGTGTTGCTGTCCCTGGATTCCCCCTCCATCAGCACTTGTTGCGGTGGCTCATGAGGTAGGTAGCCTGGCTTTCGGGTCCTCGAGTTAGAGACGGGTGGGCTGGATGGCTGGTCGATACGTGCGACTTACTGTCCTGGTCGCGACCTTGATCGCTCTGGCAACGGTGGGGCGTGCGCTGCAGTCACCGCTTGCCGAGTACGGGCTCACCAGTTCGGTGTCCTGCGCCCCGGAAAGCACCGCCGTTCCGGCGACTACGTCGACGGTGGCGGTTACTTCGACGACGGCGGTGGTTGGTGCTCCGGCGGGGTCGGTGGTTGTTCAGCCTGGTTCGAATATCCAGGCGGTGGTTGATTCGAAGCCGGCGGGGAGTACGTTCTATTTGTTGGCGGGGGTGTATTTGGGGCAGTTGGTCGTGCCGCGGAATGGTGATGTGTTTATTGGGCAGCCGGGGGCGGTTTTGGATGGGAACGGTCAGGCGGAGCGTGCGTTCCGGAGCGGGGCTTCCAA
>DATEEG010000390.1:0-13874 GCA_035281305.1 Acidimicrobiia bacterium
GTTCGACCAGATCATGATCCGGCGTCGATCGAATCGATCGGCCATGACGCCCCCCAGAGGAGAGGCGAGGAACGCCGGAAGAGTGTTTGCGGCGAGGACTGCCGCGGTGAGGACGGCGGATCCGCTTAATTCGTTGACCAACCCGAGCATCGGGACGAGAAGAAACCAGTCGCCACCGAACGAGACGAGCCGGGATATGTAGAGCCGTCGTAGTTCCGGGTTTCGCCGGAGGAGGGTGATGTAGCGGCCGCCGGAGCGCTCAGTCAAGTGCTGCTGGCTCCCAGGGTCGACTCGGGGGCAGTCGCTTCGACTCCTTCCTCCGCGGTCTCCAGTCGAATCGAGCCGTCGGTGTGATGCAGGTCCGTATGCATGCCCACTAGCAACTCGAAGTCGGGGGGACGCTCGAGATCGACCGCCAGAAGGTGGCGGCTGGTGGGCTCTCCGCGTACGTCGAAGCTCCGGGCCCGACCGATCAAGCTGGCCGAGGCGTCATCGATGCGACGGTGCTGATTGAGATGCTCCTGCCATGAAACTGTGAGGAACACCTCGCTCAGCCGGCCCGGGTCGGTCGCATCCCGATAGAGCCGCCAGCGATAGGCCCCGGTTCGAAGCCGAACGAGCCTCAGTTCGTTCATCACATCGACGAAGCGTCCCAGGTCGTCGTGGCGAACCTGAAAATTGTTGATGATCATCACCGGTCCGCTATCGAGAGTGTCGACGTGTTGTGGTTGCCGTCCTCCAGGCGTGAACTCGGGGGGCGTCACCTCACTCAAGGTCGGGATTCCGGAACGAGTAGCTGCCAGGCCCAGGCCTACCCCGAGACTGGACAGCAGCACATAGGCAGCAGCGGTCGTGAGGGCATCGGCGACCGCGCCAGCCAGGATCGCGCCAAGTGGCGACACGCCGGCGAAGGCCAACGACCACAGGCTCATCGTTCGTCCTCGCACCCAGGGCGGACTCAGAAGCTGGGCAGTCGAGTTGAGGGTGACCGCTGTCCACACGAGACAGGCTCCGGCTAGAAACAAGAATGGGATCGCCGCGATGACGGACGGTGCCAGTCCAACTGCCACCCCGGCAACGCCGTAGCCGGCCATCGTCACCGCGACCGCATTCCTACCTAGCCGCTCGACCACCCGGTGACGGGTGAATGCTGCTGCAATCGCCCCAAAGCCCATCGTGCCGAGCAGCAGGCCGTAAGCCAGGGAACCGCCTCCTAGTTCAGCGGTGTGGCTCGGCAGGACCGTCGGGACGACGGCCGAGGTAAGAGCAAACGCGGCTCCGAAGAGGAGGACACGTCTGAAGGCCTTGGTGTATCGGGCGAAGCGCAGACCGAGGGCTATGGCAGTGGTCAGCGGGGTAGCTTCGTTGACGGGGGGAATCTGCTTGCCGCGTCGCAAAACCACCAGGACGACGATCACCGACAGAAACGAGAGAGCATTGAGGGCAAACCCGGCTTCGGCTCCGACCGTTGCCACCAGCAATCCTCCGAGCGCTGGCCCGATGGCGCGGGCGACGTTGAACGCGACCGAATTCAGCGAGACGGCGCTCGCCACCATCTCCCGGGGCACCAGGTCGGGTACCAACGCCTGCCAGGCCGGCAGGTTGAACGCCGCCCCGAGGCCGATGACCAGACCCAGCGCGATCAACCTCTCGGGAGTCGCCGCTCCGAAGTAGGTAATGACGGCCATCGCCGCAGCTGCAATGCCCATGACGATCTGGGAGACGAGGAGCACCTTGGTGCGCTCGACCATGTCGGCGACCGCTCCGGCGACGAGCGCCAAGCCGAGGAAGGGAAGCGTGGTGGAAGCACTCATCAAGCCCACCCAGGTCGCCGAACCCGTCAACTCCAGCATCAGCCAGGCTCCGGCCGAAGCATGCAGGAATGTGCCAAGGTTTGAAAAGAGCGATGCCCCCCACAGAGCCCGGAAATGGCCAAACCGGAATGGCGCCACGGAGGAGGTCACGGTCGGTGAGTGTAAGGAGCCAGCTTGAGACGGAAGGCGGAAGACGGAAGGCGGAAGTTGGAAGGCGGAAGGCGGAAGGCGGAAGGCGGAAGTCGGAAGGCGGAAGGCGGAAGGCGGAAGGCGGAAGTTGGAAGACGGAAGTTGGAAGGCGGAAGTTGGAAGACGGAAGTTGGAAGGCGGAAGTCCCACAATCGTCTTCCGTCACCCGATGGGCGTTGGCTCTCCTTCGCCGCCGGTGAAGTACTGGACCACTGCGATCGCCACCACGACGATCGCCCCACCGATCACCTGCCAGAACGTCAGCTGTTGTCCCAACCAGATCCACGCCGTCGCCGCCGCCACTACCGGTTCCAGGGTCGCCACCACCCCCACGGTTCCGGCGTCGGTCAGCCGCAAGGCGCCAACTTCCAGCAGGAAGGGCACGACGGTCCCGAGGATCACCAGCCAGCCGAGTTCGACGATCACCTTGAGATCAGCCGGGGGCAGTCTCACCGGGAACACCACGAGCAGGAGCAAGGCAGAGAAGGCGAATCCGTACGCCGCGACGGTCAGGGTCGGCAGGAAACGTCCGAGGTAGCCGGACCCGAGCAGGTAAGCCGCGAACATGATCGAGGCGACCGCGGCCGCAGCCAATCCCGCCGGGTCGAGAGTGCCGGCCTCCCAGACTCTGCTCACCAGGGCCACGCCTGCCAGTGCCACCAGGGCTGCAGCCCACGCCGAACCGGGCACGGCCTGGCGGCGCACCAACCGGAGCCAGGCCAGTACCAGGATCGGTCCTGTGAACTGAATCGTCACACCCGGACCGACCCCTAATCGGTCGATGGCGATGAAGAACGTAACGGTCACCGTCGCCAGCACGACTCCCAATCCGGCCAGGCCCGGCAAATGCCCGCCGTGGCGCGTCGCCTTGCGTCGATACGCCAGCGCGCCCAATACCAGGGCTGCCAGGACCGAACGTATCTGAGCAGTGTTGCCAGCCGGCAATGACCCGAGCAGGTCGGCCGCTACCGCGCCGTTGACGCCGAAAAGAACCGAAGCGATCGCGGTCAGCCAGATCCCACGCGAGGTCATTGGGTGGGGGCCAGGTGCCAAACGCGGAGTGCCAACCATCAGACCTTCGTTTCCATCTGCGCCAGAATGAACCTGTGTCGGGCCTGGCGTACTTCATCTCACCGGAGGCACCCGGACCCGGTGTGCTGCTGTTGCATTCCTGGTTCGGTCTCAACTCATCGACCAAGAGACTGGCTGATCGCCTCTCCGATGAAGGTTTCACCGTACTCGCACCCGATCTCATGGAAGGAATCCTCCCGGCCGATCAAGCCGAAGCGGAAGCAACACTGCGGGAGGCCGATCCCAACTACCTCGCCTCGGCCACACTGTCCGGCGCCGGAGTCCTCGGAAGACAGGGCACTGCCATTCAAGTGGTTGGCCTGGGCATGGGAGGTTCGCTGGGATTGTGGGCGTCGGTGCGCCTCCCCGGCCTCATCACCGGCGCGGTCTCGATTTACGGTGCCCAGAGCATGGACTTCGCGGCGTCACGGTCGGCTTACCAAATCCATCTAGCTGAGAATGATCCGTGGCTACCGGAGGACGACGCCATCTTCATGGAAGCAACGATGCGACTGGAAGCCCTCAAAGTCGAGGTGTACACCTATCCGGGGACGTCCCATGGTTTCTTCGAAGATGGAGCCAACTACGACGAACCCGCCTCGAACCTGGTCTGGGACAGGATGCTGACCTTTTTGCGACGTAGTGGCTAGCCGAACGGGGCGAAAGGATCACCCGGTCTGATGACACCTTCTGTCAGCACCCGGGCGTAGACGCGGGAGCGTCCCGGGTGCCGCTGTTGGTTCATTCTGGAAAAGTCACCATCGGCAAACCATCGGGCGTTCTTGTTGCACGGCGCCGTGAAGTGAGTGACCTCGACCTCGACTTCGTCGCCGATCAGCCACCTCGTTCCGGGAACCACTTCGTTCCAGTCGATTCCCCGAACAGTCACGTTCTCCCCGGCAGTGCCGGGCGCCAGGGAGTGACCCTCGCTGGCGATGGCCTCGATGACTTCCAGGGAGAACAGACAGAGGGCCTTGTCGGCGCCTCCGTGAAAGGATTCAAGGTGGCGATCATCGAGCAGGCCCAGCGGGCCGACATAACCACTCTCTACCGGGAGCTTGGGGACCCCGCCGGCCGAAACCGACACCTGGTGCACCACCCCGTTCATGCCATCACTTCGTTGGGAAGGGGAAACCAACGAAGCGCCTCGGCATCCTTCTCGAGAAGATCCTCGACCGTGTCGGCGATCGAGGCACTAGTGGCGAAGACCCTGTGAGCATCCTCCAGATAACTCTCGAACGGGTCGTCGGGGGCTTGCAAGCGCTCAACAGGATGGGTTAGAGCACCGCTGGTGTAGTCGATGTCGAACAGAGTCATCGGCTCTCGGGGAAGGCCGAGTCGATGGCGCCAGAGGGCAGTGTCCGGTTCGAACCGATAATGGGGCAATAAGCGCCATCCGTGCTCGGCAATCAGATTGACGGCCTCGACGATGTAATTGAATTCTGGCTCGTCGATGAAGTAGTTGAAGTTGACCCGGACCCAACCCGGCTTTATCACCTCGCATCCTTTGCCGACCTGCGCTTCGATCAGGTTGCTCGTGTCGGCCGAGATTCCGAGCAGTCGATGACCGTAAGGGCCTGCGCAGGAGCATCCGCCCCGGGCCTGGATTCCAAAGAGGTCATTGAGGAGAGCCACGACATAGTTGTGGTGCAGGAAGCGTTCACCGAATCGAACAACGAACGAGACGATCGAGAGGCGAGCCGCTGCGGGGTTGCCGAGGATCATGAGGTTGGGGTTATGGCTCCATGAGGCGATCGCACGACTGATGAAGTCTTCCTCCCGGGACCGAATCTCGGGTACACCGACCGTCTCTTTGAGTTGGAAGACGAGTCCTGCCCGTATCGATTCGACGATGGCCGGTGTGCCTCCTTCTTCACGATGTTCCGGGTCGAGGAGGTAGTGGTGGACATTGGCGTTCACGTAGGTCACCGTTCCCCCCCCGGGGATCGACGGAACTCGATTGTGAAGTAGCTCCTTGCGAGCAACCAGGACACCCGGAGTGCCGGGCCCTCCGATGAACTTGTGGGGAGAAATGAAGATTGCGTCTTTGTAATCGAGGTTGTGGTCCGCGCTCGATCGCATTTCGATGCCGACGTAGGGGGCGGCGGCGGCAAAGTCCCAGAACGACAACGCTCCGTGGAGGTGGAGCAGAGTCGAGACCGTGCTGGTGTCGGTGATGATGCCGGTGACGTTCGACGCTGCCGAGAATGAACCGATTCGCAGCGGTCGATCGGCAAACTCGATCAGTCGCCGTTCGAGGTCGACGATGTCTATGTGCCCGTCCCCGTCCTCGGCAATCTCGACGACATCGGCGATCGACTCTCGCCAGGGAAGTTCGTTGGAATGGTGTTCATACGGACCGACGAAGACGACTGGACGATCGTGGTGGGGAATCGAGGCAGTCAGCCCGAAGCGGTCGTCCAATCCTGCCGGGATTCGGAGCCCGAGGATGGTGATGAGCCGATCGATCGCGCCGGTCGACCCGGACCCGGCGAAGATCACCGCATGCTCCTCGCTGCCTCCGACGGCACGCCGGATGATCGCCCTGGCGTCCTCGCGAAATCTGGTCGTCTGCAGACCCGTCCCCGAGGTCTCGGTATGGGTGTTGGCGTAAAGCGGCAGAACCGTGTTACGGATGAATTCTTCGATGAAGTCGAGGGACCGGCCTGATGCGGTGTAATCGGCATACGTGACCCGGCGGAGCCCGAACGGGGTGAGTACCGCGGTGTCACGCCCGATGACCGATCCCCGGATGGTGTCAATCAAGGAGGTGGTGCGTGGAGCGTTGTGCGTCTTGCGTTCCAAAACCATGAGAGACCGCCACCGGGAAGGCTACTCGCCGTCCTATACGCACCACGCATGACGCATCACGCAAAAACCTCTGACGTTATTTAGTTGTGCTAACTATCTAGTAGCATCCAGCCGATGTCCCAACTCGCAACGGTCGATGTCGAACGGCTCGAACGCTCCCTCGCATTGTTGGGCCGGCGGGCCGGCCCGTTTCACGCCATCCTGGCCGAGCGTGCCGGCATCTCGCTGGATCGAGTTGCCTGCCTGGTCCTCAAAGCGGTTGCGGTCAACAGCTCGATTCGAGTCACCGATCTCGCCCGGGAACTCGGAGTCGAGGTGCCAACGATGAGCCGCCACGTGGCCAACCTCACTCAGGCGGGCTATCTCCTGAAGACCCCCGACCCTGTCGATGGGCGGGTGTCATGGGTCGAGCTCACCGATCAGGCCCGGGACACGATCGAGCGCCTGGAGAGCGAAAGGCGATTGGTGCTCTCGAACGTTTTTTCCAACTGGACCCGATCGGATCGTGACACGTTTGTCGATCTGTTGGATCGCTTCTCGTCGGGTCTGGCCCACCATGCCGAGCAGACTTCCGTCTAGCGGAGCTGTCGAGAACTCATGACTGACATCGACCAACAACCGACCCAGATGAGCCATCGCCAGATCCTGGTCGTCCTGACTGGTTTGATGCTGGGGCTTTTCCTGGCGGCCCTCGATCAGACGATCGTCGCCACCGCCCTTCCGACCATCGTCGGCGAGTTTGGCGGACTGGATCATCTCTCCTGGGTGGTGACGGCCTATCTGCTGGCCTCCACCGTCACTTCGCCTTTGTACGGAAAGATCTCCGACCTGTACGGGCGCAAAGTCGTGTTCCAGACCGCCATCGGCCTCTTTCTCGTCGGCTCGATCCTGTGCGGGTTCTCCCAGAACATGACGCAGCTGATCTCTTTCCGGGCGGTTCAGGGGCTGGGAGCAGGCGGACTGATCGTTTTGGCGCTGACCATCATCGGCGACGTCGTCTCGCCTCGCGAGCGAGGCCGATACCAGGGCTATTTCGGAGCCGTGTTCGGCTTGGCCAGCATCGCCGGCCCGTTGTTGGGCGGCTGGTTCGTTGACAACCTCAGCTGGCGTTGGGTGTTCTACATCAACCTCCCGCTGGGGCTGGTGGCGTTGTTCGTGACCGCAACGGTGCTGAACATCCCGTTTCACCGTCGCGACCACAAGATCGACTACCCCGGTGCCGCGCTTCTAGTCGGCGGGGTGAGTTCGCTGCTTCTCGTGACGGTGTGGGGTGGCCGGGAATACGAGTGGGGCTCCCCGCTGATACTCACTCTGGCGGCGGTCGGCTTCGCGTTGATTGCTCTCTTCCTGTGGTGGGAAGTCCGCACTCCGGAACCGATCCTTCCCCTCCGCCTATTTCGCGATCGAACCTTTGCTCTCACCTCGGCGGCGGGATTCGTCGTCGGACTGGCGATGTTCGGGGGGATCATCTTCTTGCCCCTCTTCCTCCAAATCGTCGTGGGCGCCAGCGCCACCAACTCCGGACTCTTGCTGTTGCCGATGATGGCGGGGATCATCTCTATGTCAGTCATCAGCGGTCGGCTGATCAGTCGGACCGGCCGCTACAAGATCTACCCCGTGATCGGGACCGTGCTGGCGTCACTGGCATTGTTCCTGCTTTCGACGATGAGCCTCGCAACGACGCTTCCGGTCGCCTCCGTATACATGTTGATCCTCGGAGCCGGTCTCGGTCTCGTGATGCAGGTGCTGGTGCTGGCCGTTCAGAACTCGGTCGAGCCCCGCGACCTCGGTGTTGCCACCTCCGCCTCGACGTTCTTTCGGAGCCTCGGGGGGTCTTTCGGCACGGCGCTCTTCGGGGCGATCTTCGCGAGCCAGGTCGCGGCGAACATCGCCCGCAACTTGCCGGGCACCGATCTGGGAGGGACTGATCTCACGTCGAGCCCGGGGGTCATCGCCCAGCTCCCCGAAGGCGTTCGCGCAGGCGTGATCCAGGCTTTCGCCGATTCGACCAGCACCGTGTTCCTGGCGGCGGTCCCGTTTGCGGTGGTTGCGTTCGTGGTGGTACTGCTGCTCCCCGAACTTCCGCTGCGAGACAGGTCGCATCTCGTGGGCGGGGGAGCCGATGCCCAGTCGCCTGTGGGACCGGCGATCGCCGAAGGGGCCGAGGGCTTCATCGACTGAGCCGGCCGAGTAGAAGCGTCAATCCTGGTCGTTGGCCGACGGCTGATTCGGCCCGAGGGGCTGATTTGGCCCGAGGGGCTGATTCGGCCCGAGGGGCTGATTCGGCCCGGAGGGGGGTTGCACCGGCGGCGCTTCTCGAGTCGACATCATCGTCTGAATCGCGAAGAACACCAGGATCACCGCACCGAATCTGATCCCCATCTGGAACAAGAACCATCCCGCTCCGAGGGCAACGACCAGGCCGACCACGGCGGCCGCCCGGCGGCCGCGACCCGGTAGCCAGCGCTCCAACAACTCGGCGAGGATGTGCCATCCGTCGAGGCCGCCGATCGGCAGCCAATTGATCAGGCCCCAGGCGATCGTTACCCAGATGAACGCTCCCAGAAAGAACACGCCCCACATCTCGAGCCGGGCGGCGTCACCGAGGAAGACGCGAAAAGGAGTCTGGATCAGAGTGTTGGCGCTTCCTCCCAGGACTCCCAGCTTGACCAGCCCGAACAGAGACCCGGCAACGAGGAAACCCAACCCGGCACCGGATGCAGCGATCCCAATGCGCCGTCCCCATCCGATCCGGTTGGACGGATCCGACCAGGTGGTGGCCCCTCCGAGGGCATGGAGGGTGATTCCCTGGACGACGCCGCCGGCTCTACGCACCGCAAAGGCGTGTCCCAGTTCGTGGATGAGGACCGACGCGAAGGCAGCTCCGACCCAGGCCACCAGGCCCGCCACCCCGAGTCGGGAATCAAGGAGGAACAAGCCCAGGATCAAGAAGGTGGGGCTGATAGTGACCCGGAAGCCAAACAGAGGAAAGCTGACCATTGAGAGCAGGGTAAGCGGGTTGGGGCAGGTCGCTGATACCTTGGAACCATGGCCGACGAAACCATGGTCGAAGCCGGGGGGGAATCCATTCGGATCAGCAGCCCGGGAAAGCTGCTGTTCCCCAAACAGGGGTGGACCAAGCTCGACGTCGTGAATCACTTCCTGGTCGTGTCGGAAGGGGCTCTCAGGGGGATATTTGGCCGCCCGACGATGCTCAAGCGCTACATGGAGAGCGTCGAGGTCGATCCCATCTATCACAAGAGAGCCGACAAGAACTCGCCCTTCGAAACTGTCGAGATTCGGTTCCCGTCGCAACGGCCCGGAATGATGATCGTTCCCCGTCTCCAAACCGACGTGATCAAGCTCGCCCAACTCGGCTGCCTCGACTTTCATCCGTGGCCGGCTCGAGCCGAAGACACCGATCACCCCGACGAGTTGCGAATCGACCTCGATCCCACTCCCGGCTTCGACTTCAGCCATGTTCGAAAAGCGGCCCTGGCCGCCAGAGAAGTGATCGCCGAAGCGGGCTTGCGAGGATGGCCGAAGACGTCGGGCAGCCGCGGCATTCACATCTACATGCGGATCGTGCCTGAATGGGACTTCTACCAAGCCCGACGGGCCGTCCTGGCCCTGGCCCGCGAACTCGAACGCCGGCATCCGGACCTGATAACCACCAAATGGTGGAAGGAAGAACGGACCGGGATCTTCATCGATTACAACCAGATGGCGCGCGACAAGACCGTGTCCTCGGCCTACGGGGTGCGACCAACGGGTTTCGTGTCGGCGCCGCTGCGCTGGGAGGAGATACCCGATGTCTCCATCGAGGACTTCCCGCTGGACAAGTTCGCCGATCGCTACCGGGCGGTCGGCGACCTGACGAGGGGAATCGACGAATCTCCCGGCCGCCTCGACACGCTCCTCGAGTGGGTGGCGCGAGACCAGGAGGAATACGGGCAAGGCGACGCACCGTGGCCCCCTCAGTACCCCAAGGTCGCTGGTGAACCACCAAGGGTGCAGCCGTCGAGGAAGCGAATGGCCGATTCGGCCCCCCCATCGGAGCAGAAGGAAGGGTCGAGCTACACGATCGAGGAGTACCTGTCTGACAAAGGTGAGGTCGGTCGGCGATATTGGGATGGGCTCGTTGCCCTCGCCCGTCGATGTGGGGACTTCCAATTCGCACCGGCCAAGACCCGCAGCGGTTTGATGCTCAGGGCCAGATTTGTGGTGGTCTTCACGCTCAGCGACCGGGGGATGTCTTTCGGTTTGTCGATGGCTTCTCCCCATGAGCATTCTCGAGTTCGCAAGATCGATCAAGTCGGCGCCCACGAGTACTTTCACCACATTCGAGTGAATTCACTCGAGGAGCTCGACGACGAACTCGGCGAACTGATTTGCCAGGCGTACCAGTGGGGACTTGTCGGGGCCAAGTAAGACGGAGTGGTGCGTGGGGCGTCGGCAATCGGAACATGCCTAAAGCCGCGTCACCTGCTTTGAACGCACAACGCATAACCTCCTTGCCATGAGTTGGCCGTTTACACCTCCGATCGAAACCATGGAAGCCAAAGTCATGGAGGTCTGGCCGAACGAGGGCAAGCATCGGTATGCCTATGAGCCCAAGTGGGATGGCTTCCGGTCAGTTTCGTGGTCCGGGACCGAACCCCGCCTGGACTCCCGAAATCAGAAGCCGCTGCTTCGCTATTTCCCGGAGCTGGCGCCAGCCCTGGCCCAACTCCCGGAGGGCACCGTGGTCGACGGCGAAGTCGTGGTCGTGATCGACGACGTCACCGACTTTGACGCGCTCCAGCAACGGATCCACCCGGCGCCGTCGCGAATCAAACTGCTTTCAACCCGGACTCCGTCCCAACTGGTCGCTTTCGATCTGCTGGCGCTGCGAGGGGAAGACCTTCGAGCGAGGCCGTTCTCCGAAAGAAGGGAACGTCTGGTGGACCTGGCCGCCGGCCTGGGGGACTTCTGGAATCTGACCCCGTCCACCATCGAACAGGCCACCGCCAGATCGTGGTTCGATGAGTTCGAGTCCGCGGGCTGTGACGGGATCATCGCCAAGCAACTCGACCTGCCGTACGTTCACGGCAAGAGGGCGATGATCAAGATCAAGCATCGAAGAACCGCTGATTGCGTCGTCGGTGGGTATCGAGAGCACAAGGACGGGGGGAAAATCGGTTCGCTCCTCCTCGGCCTCTACAACGACAGGGGTGAGCTGCACTTCATCGGCCACTGCTCGGGGTTTGGCGACGCCGACCGTGGGGAGATCTTTCGACGCTTCCAAGAACTCCGGGCGGACGCGTCGTTCGGAGAGGAGGCTCGGGCGCCGGGCGGCATCAGCCGCTGGACGGGTGACAAAGACCTCACCTGGACGCCGGTCGAGCCGGGGGTAGTCGTCGAAATCAGCTACGACCAGCTGGAGGAGGGCCGGTTTCGACATGCGACCCGCTTTCACCGTTGGCGCCCGGACAAGGATCCGGCCTCGTGTACCTGGGATCAGCTCGAGCGGCCCGAGGGCGTCGGTTTCGCCGAGATCGTCTCCTGACCGGGATCTCGCGACCTGATCGGTGCGTGCGAGGTACCGCTCAGGTGATAAAAACGACGTGATGAAGGTCTTGCGGGCGACCTGGGATCACTTCGGGGCGATCAGGGGTGGCACGCTGGCTGCGGCGATCTCCTACCGGGCGATCTTCGCTCTGGCCCCTTTGCTCGTGGTGGCGGTAGCAGTGGCCGGTGCAATCTTCGGCGAGGAGGCAGCCAACGGAGAACTGGCCCTTCAACTGCAGCGCGCCCTCGGTACAGATGTCGCCACGGCCGTCGAAGAGTTGGTCCTGAGCGCCAGCGACTCCCAGTCGACGGGATGGATCGGAGTCCTCGTCTTCATTTGGGCGGGCAGTGGCCTGTTCGTCGAGTTTCAGGGCGCCCTGCGCGTCATCTATGAGATCGCTCCGGAGAGAATGCTGGGATTCTGGAGCGCCGTCCGCCGGCGGTTGGTGACGGTCGTTGCCGTGGTCGCCAGTGCCTTCATGCTGGCGATCACCGTCGCCGGCGCCACGGCTGCGGCCTGGCTGCGGGCCGAATGGGCCGAGCGGGGGGTGGGATGGATTGTTTCGGCGGCGGTCCTGGTCGGCGGCCTGGCTCTGGCGTTCCGGTATTTGACTATCGAGCGTCCCCCGTGGCGGTTCGTCGGCCTGGGCGCTCTGGCCACCTCGTCGGTGGCCCTGATAGCCGGATGGGGGGTAGGCCTGTTCATCTCCAGAGGCGGTGGCGGCGGAGCCTCGGGGTTGGCCGGTAGCCTGGTGGCGGTGCTCCTGGCGGTGTATGTGCTTGCCATCGTCGTCCTCTTCGGGGCATCCCTGACCAGGACCGCCGCCGCGGCAGCCGATCGGAACATCTCTAGGCTCTGATCAATGGCAATCGACATCGCCGGCTTCGTTACGGACTTGAAGGACCACGCCATCGAGCACGGTTTTCACGTTCACGACGAGCGCCACTTCATGGAGACCTACTCACTTCGGCAATCGTGGGAGGTCGACCTTCATCCGGAGGATGCGTGCGGTGGACCGCTCGACCTTCACCTGAGCCTCGACGTCGAACCACGGGTGGTGCTCTCCCTGCAGGATCGCCTCGACGCCATGGCGGAGGATTGGGAGGAGCCCGAGGACCTCTATCGACTCGACCTGTACTTCAACTGGCAGCTTCCGAGCCTGGCCAATCCGCCCGATCTGCTGGTGGTCGGAACCGATCTGGCCGGCGTTGGAGGCGTCGACCTCCCTATCAAAGTCGCGGCTGCTGAGTCGATAGCGTCAATCACTGATGCCTCCGAGCGGACGGTTCAGGTGGTCGGACAATGCCAGGTCTCTCTGGTTGATGTCCTCATGGGCCGCGAGCAGCTTTGCGAAGAACTCGACCGCGCCAAAGCCGTCTCCGAGTACCTCCTCGACCGGGTAACCGGCTGGATGGAGCCGGCGGGCTGAGGCCCGGTCCTTAGACCAGGACCGGCGCCGTGCTTTCGCCGATCACCAACTCGGGCGTGAACATGTGGAGGCCGGCGCCGCTGCGGCCGTACATCTGATCCATCAGAAGTTCGACGACGGTCCCTGCCATCCGTCCGACCGGCTGCCGAAACGTGGTCAAGGGGGGATTGGTGTGGGCCGTGATCGGGGTGCCGTCGAAACCGACCACCGAGATGTCGACCGGGACCTCTTTGCCCCACGCCCTGACCCCGGCGATGGCTCCCAGCGCCATCAGGTCGCCACCGGTTACGACTGCGGTGGCACCGGCTTCGAGCAACTTGGCGACCCCGGCGCGACCTCCTTCGATGGTGAAGAGGGTTTCGGAGATCAAGCTTTCATCCGCCGGGATCGACCGTTCGCGCATCCCGGCCTGCCAACCACTGATGAATAGGTCGGCGCTCCAATAGCGCCTTGGTCCGATCAGACATCCAATCCTGCGGTGGCCGAGGTCGACGAGGTGGCGTATGGCGGCGGCACCTGCGGCGGTGAGGTCGACCGAAACGGCCGGTACCGGGCAGTCCCGGCCCATTCCGTTGACCAGTACGACTGGCAGCCCCTTGTCGCGAAGGATCTCGTAGGGAGTGAAATCGAGGTTGATCTGGCTGTAGCGGCCATTGATGACGACTACTCCGGCCGCGTCCGCATTTAGGAAGTGGTCGAGGTAGTCCTGCTCGTTGACGGTCTCCGAAGTTGACGGGCAGACCATCGCCAACAACCCGTGGCGAACCATGCGCGCCTCGATGGCTTCGGCCAGGTGCGGAAAGATCGGATTCTCGAGTTCGGGGGTGATGATGCCCACGACTCCGGTTCCTCCCCGCGCCGGTGACTCCTGATACCCGAGTTCGGCGGCGACGCTCAGCACCTGGCGCCTGGTCTCCGATGACACCCCGGGCCGACCGTTGAGAACCCGGCTGACGGTGGCAAGCGAAACCCCGGTACGGTCGGAAACCAATTGAAGTCGTGGCCGCAT
>DATEEG010000391.1:0-4987 GCA_035281305.1 Acidimicrobiia bacterium
AGCCCTCTGCCTCGACCGAACTCGACATCGAACTCATCTCCGAGGGCGCGGTGAGCGGATGCCGCGGCCTCCTCGAGCAGCGGCTGTTGCCAAGGAACTGGCTTGTGCCCGGAAGATTCTCGGCGGACCGCGGCCGCGCCCAACAAGACGGCGGTGAGAGCCAGGTCCCCGCGTACCGAAGCGAGCAGCGCCATGATGCCGAGGCAATCGCAGATTCCCCGGGCATCCTTCAGCTGCTGACGCACGAGCAGGCTCTCTGCCAATCGATCCACAGCCTGGTCGATGTCGCCGGTCATGAACGCGAGCACGCCCAGGCTCAATTGGGCGTGACCCACCCCCCACGTCAGCCCGCGACTCTTGGAGTACTCGAGGGTGGTTCTAAGTAGCTGATCGCCCGTCACGAAATCGTTCCTCGCCAGAGCGACGTGCGCCAGCCCGTAAACGCACCACCCGTCGGCCATCCACCCGAAGTCGACCCGGTGCGCCAGGTCGATGGCTTCATGGAACTGGGCCTCGGCCCGATCGATTTCGTTGAGGTTGTACGTGGTCATCCCATGCATGCCCAGGGATCGCGCCAGCCAGCGCACATCCCCCAATTCTCGCCACATCTCATCCGACTGTTGCTGAGCCGCCTCCGATCGCTCGGGATCCCCTGCCAGCATCGCCAACCATCCGACGGCACCCAGGGCCAGAGCCCGGCCAGGACTGGGACCTTCAGCGAGACCGAGAAGCCGGGTCGTCAGGTCCAGGCCCTCGGTCACAAATCCCCTCGTATCCCAGTAGAGGGGCAACAGGCCGCATGTCCAGAGCGCCTCCTCCAGATCATTTCGGGTTTGCCAGGCGGATTCGAGCGACTCCCGAATGTTGTGACGCTCTCGCTCGACCTCCCCGAGGGCGGTCGGGAACTCCGGAGTCGGCAGCACCTCTTCCAAACGGGAGGCCAGCGAAAGGCACCAGTGGAGATGGCGTCGACGGATGATCGCTTCCTCGTCGGAATCCTGCAGCTTCTCGAGGGAAAACTCGCGCAGCGTTTCGAGCATCCGGTAGCGGGGTTGTCCGTCGTCGTCGATGGCGAACACCACTAGCGACTTGGCAACCAGCTCTTCCAACAGACCGAGGGCGTCCTGCTCACTCAAGGTCTCGCCTGCACAAACGACCGAAACGGCTCCCAGCGGCCATCCACCGGCGAAGATCCCCAGCCGCCGGAACATGATCTTCTCCGGTTCGTCGAGGAGGTCATGGCTCCACTGAATGGCGGCGCGCAGCGTTCGATGTCGCTCGGGGGCGTCGAGGGGCCCTCGATCGAGGAGGGCCAGGCGATCATCGAGGCGGCGTAACAACGCGTCGGGCGAAAACAAGCGCAATCGCGCGGCAGCCAGTTCAATCGCAAGGGGGAGACCGTCCAGCCTCCGGGTGATCTCGGCGATGGAACGTGCATTACTCGCATCGAGCTGAAGGTCAGGGCGCACCGCCCGCGCTCTCTCCATGAACAGCACCACCGCTTCGGCCGTGCTGATCGACGTGGGGTCTCCCGCCTCAGGCGGCACAGACAACGGGGACAGCGGATACTCGTGCTCCCAACTCATTCGCAGAGGAGAGCGGCTCGTCACCAGAACGCGGGCGTTCGGGAGCACTTCGAGGATCTGGCCTATCTCACCGCCCGCCGAGAGCAGTTGTTCCATGTTGTCGAGGATGAGCAGAGTCCGGGCGGGACCGACCACCGAGCCCAGTGCTTCGACGATGCTCCGGTCCTGGGACTCGTGGATGCCGAGTGTTCTTCCGACCGCTGACAGGAACTGCCCGGGAACCCGCACAGCCGACAAGTCGACGAAGAAAACACCGTCGGGGAAGTCGGGCTCCAGCCGGGTCGCCAGCTCGATCGCGAGCCGCGTCTTGCCCGTGCCCCCGGGTCCGGTGATGGTGACCTCCCGGACAGGATCACGCATGAGCAGCCGGGCCGCTCCGTCCACATCGGCCCCGCGACCGACGATCGGGTTAGGGGGCAAGGGAACCGAGGATGGATTGTGGGGCCGGGCCCGCGGGGGCAGCAGGACTAGCGGCAAGCCCGGTGCGTCGAGGCGATGCAGCCGCTCACTGGCGGCGATGCCTTTCATGTCGAATAGACCGAGGTCGATCATCGTCCAACCCCGAGCTCGGAGGTCGTCTTCGGCCAGGGCGCGAGTTGTGTCGGAGATCAGGATCTGGCCTCCGTGGGCAGCACCGCCGACCCGGGCCCCGCGATAGACATCGAGTCCCACGAAGCCCTCCGACGTCCGCGACGCCGGCCCCGTGTGAATCCCAATCCGACACTTGGGAGTCGCCCCTTGTGGCCAGGTCGCGCCGGCGATTCGAGTTTGGATCTCGTAAGCAGCCTCAATGGCGCCCACCGGGCTTCCAAAGACACAAAAGAAGCCGTCGCCCTCGGTCGAGACGATCTCGCCATCGCGGCTGCCGACGGCATCGATGACAAGGTCGTGGTACTGATGCAACAGCAGCGGGTAGTCGTCGCCAAGCTGCTCGACGAGCGGGGTGGATCCCTCCAGGTCGGCGTACAGAAAAGTCAGCAGACCGACGCTGTGGCCCCTCGCCCCTTCCCGGACCGTGTCGGGAGAGTTGTCCTTCGGAGTCGTCATGGCCGCAATGCCAGTGGTGCCCGCATGACAAAAGTGTAAGGCGGACCCGGCATCTCCCAATCGGTGATCACCGATGATCCTGCCGCGTTGGCCTGCCTGTGATCGCTGTCAAGCACCGGGGAGCGCCCGGGAATGACTCAGGCGTCGGTCCGGTTCCACCCGGTATGGATCCAGCCATCGAACGAGCCCTTGACCAGGGCGGAATTGTCGACATAACGACCACCGGCCGCAAGAGCGGGCAAGCGCGGCGAATCGAGATCTATCTCCACAATCTCGATGGCGTCTTCTATCTCACCGGCCGACCCGGCTTTCCACGCGATTGGGTTGCCAATCTCAAGGCCGACCCGCGGATGACCCTCCACCTCAAGCGCGGTGTATCGGCCGACCTGGCCGCTACGGCCGAAGTCATCACCGACCCCGAGGAGAAGGGCGAGATCATCCTTCGGGCCCGGGTCCAGAACTGGGGCGCCAACCCGGATGCGGCTCGGGCCGACCTCGACCACTGGGTGGCCACCTCCCCTCTCGTCCGTTTCTCGATCGGCTGAGAGGCCGCGAACCGCAGGGTTAGCTGGTCGCAACGCCGACCACCGCAGCCTCCGCCTGCTGCCTGGCAACCTGCAGCGACAGCTGGAAGACGTTCCAATCGCCGCGGCGGAAGTAGCGGAGGTCGCCTCCCATGAGCCGTGCCAGGGTCAGGGCGATGCCCAATCCGATCCCGACCGAGTCGACCTGACCCGATGCTCTCTGGGCGCGTTGGTACGGCAGGAAGATTCTCTCGGAGGCTTCCTCCGGAATCGGGGGGCCGTTGTCAGCCACATCCACCTCGATCACGTGATCGGATTCACTGATGCGTACCTCGATGGAGGGTCCTCCGTAGCGGCGGGCGTTGGTGATCAGGTTTCGAATGACCTGCCGGACACGACCCGGATCGCCGACGGCTCGCACCAGAGGGGCCAGCAGGTCGATCACCTTGACCTTCGCAACGACTTCACTCCCGTAGGCTCCGATCACCTGGGCGACCTGGGCCTGGACCGAAACCGGGATGCTGGCAATTTCAAGTTGGTCCAATTCGGCCCGCGCCGAGACCAGCAGGTCCTCGATTATGTGTCCAAGATCAAATGCCTGATCTGCCACCGCCCTGATCATTTCCTCGCGCTCGAGCTGCGTTAGAGATTCGGCGTTGTCCCGCAACAGCTCGGTGAATCCCAGGACAGCGGTGAGAGGCGTGCGGAGCTCGTGGCTGACCGATGCCAGAAATCGGTCTTTGGCCAAAGTCAGGTCTCGCAGTTGTTTCAGCTCCCGATCGGTTTCGTTTCGGCGGTACAGCAGATATGCAACGGTGGCCACCGCGGCGCTCAGGATCAGGCCCGCCACCAACACCAGTAGAATTGCTTCGCTGTCGAGAGCGAACGGCGACCCCTCTTTGGCCGCCACCTCTACTCGCCAGGTGCGGCCCCCCACCGATATCTGGCTTACCCAGCCCCCTGCAACCACTGCCCCGGCCGTGGACAAGTCGGTGACGTCCACGACGTTCCATGTAACCGTCTCGCCAATCGAGGCCGGTACCCGGCTGGTGATCAGCTCGCTCAGGTCCATTGGGGCCAGGGTGAACCCCTCGACGACTCCGGTCTGAGGATCGGTCACTCGTCGATAGAGATTGAACCCGTCGTCATCATCTTCAGAGAAAAGTTGTAGAAACCGTGAAGCGATGGTGGTGTCTGCCGCGGCTGTCCGCTCCAAAGCGGCGAGGCGCACCGGGTCTGATCCTGAGTCGAATCCATGAGGGCGACCGAATGCTGCTGCCGGTTCGAACCACAGCGCCGGGTAATAGACGGGCCGGGAGCCGACAGGTACCCGACCGCCTTCGGAGTCCCTTTCGAAAACCCAATAGCCCGGGATCTCGCGGGAGGCGTCTTCTACGTATTGATCCAGATCCTCGCTGCGAACCAACGCGATAAAGCCCAGCCCTCCCATCCCTTCGACCACCCCCACATCGGCCGCAAACAGGGCAAACTCCTTCTGGGTTACGGTGTCACTCGCCCGGAGGAGTCCCGCCGCTGCCATCAGCCGCTCCTCGGCTGAGGCCAGGCCGCTGTAGAGCGCGTCAACCACGACATCCCCACCCTGGGCGACCGCCCCTTCGGCTCTCAGACCGGACCGGAACCAGAACCCCACAGCCGTCACCAGCGTCAACAGGAGCACGCCGATCGCCACCACTCCCACCGTCAAGGCAGGTCCGAACTTCTTGAGGACAGGAACAACGCCGTCGCGATCGCGTTCGAGTTGACCACTGCCCAGGGCATTGGGCATCACCCCTCAATATCGACACCACGACCACAACCTTGATCAGACCA
>DATEEG010000392.1:0-2206 GCA_035281305.1 Acidimicrobiia bacterium
CCTTCCATCAGGCCCGCCCAGCCGTTCTCGACGCCGACCACCGTCGCTCCGGCCGCCGACGCACGTGTCACCACTCCCCGGATTGCGGCGTTGAGTCCCGGGCAGTCGCCACCTGCGGTCAGGAGTCCGATCGTCAACATATGCAGGAGCCTACGGTCGCTGAGACTTCCCGGCTTTGTGAGGGTCAAAAGACCCTGGCTGGCGTTCCCCGCCCTCTCATACGTTTGAAGCAACTATGAGAGGGGCAGCCGTGTCCACCGACATCCGCCAGAACCAACGAACTGAAATTGACGAGGCCGTAGCAGCAACCACGCTCGTCGATGTGCTCCGCCGGAACGCCGCCGTGCACAGGAATGCCCCGGCGATTCACTGGAAGCAGGGAGACAACTGGACGTTCCTCAACTGGGCTGAATACAGGCAGGTGGCCCTTGAGGCCGCGGCCGGATTGATGACGCTCGGTGTGGAGCCGAGAGACGTTGTGGCAATTCAGGCCGGTAACCGTCCGGAGCATCTGGTCGCCGATCTCGGCGCGATTCACGCGGGTGCTGTGGGTGTGACTCTGTATGGAACCCTGGCCCCCTCTCAGATTGTCTACATAGTCAACGACTGCGACGCCAAGGTGGCAATCCTCGAGGATGCGGCGAATCTTGCCCGCTGGCGTCCGATCCTCGACGAGTTGCCCGGTCTCCACCACATCGTCGTCATGAGCGGATCCGAGACGGCGGATGCCGGCGCCATGGTCATCGGATGGGATGAGCTCATCGATCGTGGCAGGAAGGCTCTCATGGACCAGCCGGAGGTGGTCGAGGAACGCACGCGGAATATCGAACCTAGCGATGTCGCGACGATGATCTACACGTCAGGTACCACCGGCTACCCCAAGGGAGTCGTCTTTAGCCACCGGAACATGTTGTGGACCGCCGAGTCTTCCCGCCGCGGCTTCGGCCTTCCCGACAACCTTCGACTGGTTTCCTACCTCCCGATGGCTCACATCGCCGAGCGGATGGCCTCGCACTATCTGGGCTTGTGGCTGGCCTGCCAGGTCTATTACTGCCCGGACCCCCTTCAGGTCCTCGACTACATCTCCCAGGCCCGACCGCAGGCCTTCCTCGGGGTTCCCCGGGTATGGGAGAAGTTCCAAAACCGGCTGCTGGCTCGGTTCGCCGAGGACCCGCGGCGCAATCTGATCATGTGGGCGGTTCGCAACGGGGAAAAGGTGGTGCGAGCCCGACAGGAGGAGCGGAGCCCCATCTTCGCTTCCCTATTGGCCAGGGCGTTTGACAAGTTGGTATTCACCAAAGTCAGAGCCGGACTGGGCATGGACGAACTGGTTGTCGCCGTGACGACGGCCGCTCCGAGCGATCCCGACATGATCGTGTTCTTCAACGCTCTAGGAATCCCGCTCTGCGAGTTGTACGGTCTCAGCGAGAGCAGCGGCCCTGCCGTTTCCAACCTGCCCGGCGCCAACCGCATCGGCACTGTCGGAAAGCCATTGCCCGGCGTGGAGGTGGAACTGGCTGAGGATGGGGAGGTGCTTCTTCGCGGAGGCAATGTCGCCGCGGGGTATCACCGTCTCATTGACGACACAGCGCAGGCATTCGATGAAAGCGGTTGGCTCCATACCGGTGATCTAGGTTCGATCGACTCCGACGGGTTCCTCTCGATCGTCGGTCGAAAAAAGGACATCATCATCACGGCCGCGGGCAAGAACATCGCACCGAGTCCGATCGAGGTCGCACTGAAGAGCCACCAGCCGGTTGCCTACGTCTGTCTGGTGGGTGACACCCGGCCATATCTGACAGCCCTTATCGCTTTGGACTCCGAGCAAGCGCGCGATTGGGCCAAGGCAAAAGGGCTGCAGTTCCAGGACCTGGCAAGTTTCTCGCAGATGCCGCAGGTGATTGCCGAAATGCAGGTTGCCGTTGACGAAGTCAATCGCGAGCTGTCCCGGGTCGAGCAGATCAAGAAGTTTGCGATCGTCCCTGATGAGTGGATCCCGGAAAGCGGTCATGTGACTCCCTCTTTGAAGGTCCGCCGGATGCTGGTCATGGACAAGTACGCGGGCCTCATCGATCAGATGTACCAGGGATGATCGTTCCACCACCCAGTCACCTGCCCGTCGACATGTCTGCTGAACCCGATTCGGGATGGTTCGACGAGCGAACTTCGGTGGTCGTCCTCGACGACGGCACCAGGGCGTTGATTC
>DATEEG010000393.1:0-4098 GCA_035281305.1 Acidimicrobiia bacterium
TGATGCCAAGCCGCTTGGCTTCCTTGACGGCGGTGTGCTCGGTGTTGACATCAACAATGAAGATCGCCTCCGGCACCCGCGTCATCTCCCGCACCCCGCCAAGGGTCTGCTGGAGCTTGTCGAGTTCGCGTCGAATCGAGAGCCTTTCCCTTTTGGAGAGAGCATTGATCTCCCCCGAGGACTCCATGCGCTCGAGTTCCTTCATGTAGAAAATTCGCTTCTGGATGGTGGTGAAGTTGGTGAGCATCCCTCCGAGCCAGCGGAAGTTGACGTAGGGCATGCCCGCTCGCTGAGCGGCCTCGGCAACGGGACCCTGCGCCTGCTTCTTGGTTCCGACGAACAACACGGTGCCGCCGTTGGCGGCGAGGTTGCGCAAGAACTCAGCTGCAAGTTCGATCTGCACCAGGGTTTGGCGCAGGTCGATGATGTGGATTCCGTTGCGCTCGCCAAAGATGTACGGACGCATCTTTGGATTCCAGCGCCGGGTTTGATGCCCGAAGTGGACTCCAGCTTCGAGAAGCTGCTTGATGGTGACAGCAGCCACGTGGTCTCCTTTGTTTGGTTGTTCCTCCGCCGGCGGAAGGGCCGCCTGGCCCCTCAATCCCCTAAGGGATCTCCTCTCCGGCCCGGTTCGCGAGCGAACAGGGTCCGACCATGAGGATTCACCGACGTGTGTCGTTGGATAAGAGTGTAGACGGGGGCCGGAGATCGGCAGCCACCGGCTACCTGAAGGTGGGCTCCGCCATCCGATTGCGCAGGGAGAGGACCGACTTGGCGTGGATCTGGCAGACCCGCGATTCGGTCACCCCGAGGACGTCGCCGATCTCGGCCAAGGTCAGTCCCTCGAAGTAGTACAGGGTGACCACCAGCCGTTCCCGGTCGGGGAGGCGGTTGATGGCGTCGCCCAGCAGGTGGCGAGTCTCCTCGGCCTGGAAGGCGGCTTCCGGTCCGAGACCGGTCGGATCGGGAAGGAAGTCGACCAGTGAGGAACTCGACTCGGGTCCCACGAGTTCGTCGAGTGCCACGATTCCAAGATTGGACATCTCGGCGAGAGTGGTGCGAACCGAGTCGAGTTCGACGTTCATGTGATTGGCGAGTTCTTCGTCGGAGGGCGTACGGGCAAGACGATGTTCGAGTTCTGACAGCGAGCGCTCGATCTCTCTCGCCCGCGAGCGAACCGACCGCGGCACCCAGTCGAGGGCCCGCAACCCATCGAGGATCGAGCCCTTGATCCGATTGATCGCATAGGTCTCGAACTTGAACCCGCGTTCCGGCTCGAACTTGTCTATTGCATCGATCAGCCCGAAGACACCGTTCGAGACGAGGTCGGACTGGTCGACGTTTCGCGGCAATCCGACCGCCACCCTGCCGGCTACGAACTTGACCAGGGGCGAGTATTGGAGGATCAAGGCCTCTCGCGCCTTGGGGTCGGCAGACGACTTGAAACGGGCCCACAGGTCGCTCAATTCTTCCCCTGGGGTCCGATCGGGCGAGGTCATTCGCTAACAACCATTTTTTGCGCGCGGTTGGAATCAAGCACGGGGATGGCTGGTGTCATAAGTCGATCTCAGATGGTGACGGGATACTGAAGTGTAAATCTGAGTGGTGGCAAGGTCCGAATGACCCAATAGCTCCTGGACGGCCCGCAGGTCGGCACCCCCTTCGAGGAGATGCGTGGCGAACGAATGTCTCAGGGCATGAGGAAAGGTCGCTGCCCTTGTGCGAACCGCTCGCCGGATTCCACGGGTGTCAAGCGCTCCCCCCCTGGCGCCGACCCACAGAGCCCCTGGGACCTCCGGGCCGGCAAGCTGGCCGCGGCCCCGTTCGATCCAGTCCGCAACCGCCCGACGCGCCGGGCCGCCGACCGGAACCGCCCGGATCTTTCCGCCTTTGCCGGTCACGGTCAGCAGGTCTCCACCGACGTCGGTCAGGGAAAGGCCGGCCACCTCCGACACCCGCAGGCCACTGCTGTAGAGAAGCTCGATGATCGCCCGATCTCGCAGGTCGATGGGCGTGGCATGGGGAAGGGAGTCGAGGATGTCCCTGACAACCCTGCTCGACAGCGCCCGCGGCAGTCGCTCCGGCAGTTTGGGGCGGGCCACCTCGGCGGCCGGGTTGAGCTTGAGTTCACCCTTCTTGACCTGATCGGCGAAGAAGGATCGCACCGCCGAGGCCTTGCGGGCGATGGAACGTCGGGAGTAGGAGCGATCGCCGAGAACCGACAGGTAATGGCGGACGACTTTCCGATCGACCTCGTCCCACGTCGTCAATCCCAGGCCCTGACAAAAGTCTGCAAACTGCCTCAGGTCGCTGCGGTAGGCGGCGACGGTATGGGGGGACAACCGGCGCTGGATCGCAAGTCGAGAGAGATAACCAACCAGCGCATCCTCTGCCCAGGCCGGTGTGGGGGCGTCGGCCACCACGGCCTTCGCAAGATCGGTGTTGACCATTCAACCATCAGCCTACGGCGATCGGGGGGCTTCTCCCGGCGTTCTGGCCGTCGGCGGTGTCATTCGCCTTCCCGGGGAGGTTCAGGGGTCCGCTACCCCGTCCTTGATCTTGAGGCGGTTAGCCAATTCCGCCCGCATGACATCGGCCAAAGCTGCCCCGACCGGTCGATCTGATTGTTCGACGACATCGTCGAGAGAAAGCTCCGTCGACGCGATCGAGACGGGAGACATCGCTACTGGCGCAGGTCCCAGGATCCGCTCCAAGGACTCGATGAGATCCCCCGACGACAGCACCGGGTGAGCGCCGTCGCGGATCAGGAGGTTGCAGCCTTCGGATGTGGTCCGACTGATGTCGCCCGGAACCGCCAGCACGTCTTTGCCCTGGTCAAGAGCCATGCGGGCGGTTATCAACGCCCCACCGGTGACGGCCGCCTCGACCACGACGACCGCAGCAGACAGGCCGGCGATGATCCGATTTCGGGCCGGAAACCGAAACGGGGCGGGCGGAGTCCCCGGCGGGTACTCAGAAATCAGCCCTCCCCCGTTGTCGAGAAGGCGCCTGGCGAGCCCCCGGTTGTCGACCGGGTAGATGATGTCGACGCCACATCCGAGGATCGCAAAGCCCTCGCCGCCTCCCTCGAGGGTGCCAACGTGGGCCGCGGCGTCGATTCCCCGGGCGAGGCCACTCACAACCGGCCACCCGGCCGCGGCGACGGAGTGACCTAGTGCGCGCGCGATCGTGCGGCCGTATTCCGTGCAACGGCGAGTTCCCACGATCGCCACACCCGGCGTCGACGGCAGATTCCCCCGTACCCAGAGGCGGGCCGGTGCCGGCGCCACACCCACCAGCATCGGCGCCAGTTCGTTCGTGCACCGGATATCGGTCACAGGTCCCCTCGAAACGCCAGGGCCTCTGCGACCTGCTCGTCACCGACGACCTCGATCTCCGCCAGGTCGGCAATCGTTCGGGCGACTCTTCTGATTCGATCGACCCCGCGTCCGGTCAGGATCCCGGCATCCACGGCCTGCCTCAGGAGCAGGACCGCACTTGAATCCAGGGGCTGGCGATCGAGGTCGGATCGGGCCGACCGGCCGTTGATTTCACCGCGGTCGACCTGGCGGGATCGGGCCTTGATGACTCGCTCGCGCACGCGGGCGGATGGTTCGGCCGGCGCTCCGAGAAGGGCCGCCGAGTCGGGCGTGCTCACGAACACCCTGAGGTCGAAGCGATCGAGAAACGGGCCGCTGAGCCGGCGTCGATAGCGGGCCAGGGCACTGTCGCCGCATCGGCACGGGCGCAGACGGTCGCCTTTGAATCCGCAAGGACATGGATTCGACGCAGCGACTAGCTGCGCCCGGGCCGGGAATGTGATTGTCGAACCCCGCCGGGCGATAGTGACCCGGCCTTCCTCGAGGGGCTGGCGCAAGGAGTTGAGAAGATGTGGAGGAAACTCACCGAGCTCATCCATGAACAGAACCCCGCGGTGGGCGAGTGAGAGTTCTCCGGGAACCGGGTGACCGTTGCCACCTCCGACCACCGAAGCCATCGAGGCCGAGTGGTGGGGTGAGCGAAAAGGAGGCTGGTCAGAGATCGGCCGGGGCCGATCGGCCGACGCCCAGACGCAGGCAACCTCTACCGCTTCAGCCG
>DATEEG010000394.1:0-2714 GCA_035281305.1 Acidimicrobiia bacterium
CCCATCGAAGATGGTCCGGTTCCGGCGGTACTGCTTCCGCACCTCGCGAAGCGCATCGTCTGCACCCTGCTTGTCGGCCTTGTTGATCGCAATCAGGTCGGCAAACTCGAGCATGTCGATCTTCTCCAGCTGTGATGCCGCCCCGTACTCGGGTGTCATCACATAGACCGACAGATCGGCATAGTCGACGATCTCGGTATCGGCCTGCCCGATCCCGGAAGTCTCCAAAAGGACCAGGTCGAACCCGGCCACCTTGACGACGTTGACTGCGTCGGCGACCGCCGGGGACAAAGCCAGGTTCGGCTGACGGGTCGCCATCGAACGCATATACACGCGCTCATGGGGGATCGAGTTCATCCGGATCCGATCACCCAGAAGGGCGCCTCCGGTTCGGCGCTTGGAAGGATCGACCGAAATCACTGCGATCCGATGATCCGGCAGCTGCAACAAGAACCTCCGGACCAGTTCGTCGACAAGCGATGACTTGCCCGAGCCGCCCGTACCGGTGATGCCGATCACCGGAATGTCCGTCTCGGCTGCTCTCGACGCGTACGACTCGAACAGTTCGTCGTATTTGTCCCGCCAGTTCTCCGCCGCCGAGATCAGCCGGCCCAGAGTCCGGTGATCATCGGTGTTGAACTCACCCGGGGGAAACCCATCCAGGTCCCCCACCGGATAGTCGGACGAGGTCAACATGTCGTCGACCATTCCCTGCAAACCCATCACCCGGCCGTCGTCCGGTGAATAGATCCGAGACAACCCGTAACCCATCAACTCGGCGCCCTCGCTCGGGAGGATCGTCCCACCACCACCCCCGAACACACGAATGTGGTCGCAACCCCGCTCCACCAGAAGATCGCGCAGGTAACGGAAGAACTCCATATGCCCGCCCTGATACGAAGTCACCGCAATCGCCTGTACGTCCTCCTCGATGGCGGTCTCGACGATCTCCAAACCGGAACGGTTGTGGCCCAGGTGGATCACCTCGACACCCGACGCCTGCAACATCCGACGAAAGATGTTGATAGCGGCGTCATGGCCATCGAACAGCGTCGTGGCGGTTACGAACCGCAGCTTGTTCACAGGCTGGTAGCTCACACTTCGAAGCTACCAGCGCAGACGTTGTAGGTGGGAAGTCATCGAGTTTGGCGGATGCCGCCACGGGGTATCCCCGCCCTAACCAGAGGAGGTTGTCATGCCACAGAAGGCATGGAGTAAGAAGCGGGAACGTCAATACGACCACATCAAAGACAGCTTGATCGAACGGGGCCGGAGCGAGGACAAGGCCGAAGAGATCGCCGCCCGCACGGTGAACAAGACCAGAGCCCAGGAGGGGGAAGCCAAGGAATCCTCCAGGCTCTCAAGAGAGGACATGTCGAGCAGCCGTCGGGGGGGCCTTCGATCGCGCGGTGGTCCCCGGGGACGCACCCGTGATCAACTCTACGAAGAGGCCAAGCGCAAGAATGTCAAGGGCCGCTCATCGATGAACAAGGAACAGCTTCGAAAGGCGGTCGACGCCAAGAAGTAGCTGGGCGGGTCCTACCACGGCTCTTCTGCGCACGACCCACCACCGGACTCCGTCCCTCTAAACCATCTCCCCTATCAGATCTTCGAGCGGGACGATGCCTATGCCAACGCTGTGGTCGGCGACGCCGAATGGAAGCACGAGATTGCCGCCATGCACCAGCCCACCGCATGAATACACCACGTTGGGGACATAGCCATCCCTCTCCTGGTCGCCCGGTTCCAGCAATGGCCGGGGCAGCCTGCCGAGCACCTGGCTCGGGTCCTTGCGATCAAGCAGGACCGCCCCGAGGCAGTACCGCCGCATCGGTCCTACTCCATGGGTTATGACCAGCCACCCGTCCTCGGTCTCGATCGGACTGCCGCAGTTTCCGATCTGCACCACCTCCCACCCGGCCCGGGGTTCGTAGATCAGCTCGGACGAGTCCCAACTCCTGATGTCGTCGGTGTACGACAGGTAGAGCCGCTCCCGATCGTGGCGGGAAAGGGCTGCGTAGCGTCCGTCGATCTTCACGGGGAACAGGGCGATGCCCTTGTTGCGCGCGCTTTCACCGGACATCGTTGTGATGTCGAACGCCAGAAAGTCGCTGGTCTGGATGAGCTGGGGAAGTATCTGGAATCCGTCGTAGGCGGTATAGGTCGCGTAGTACGAGATTGAGCCGTCGTCGTCCATAAATCGCACAAACCGGGCGTCTTCCATGCCGTGGCTGTCGGCCGGGCCGGCGGGGAAGATCAAGCGCTCGGAGAGTGGTCCGTTGACGAACTCGAGCCGGTAGTTGGACGACGCCAGCCAGTGGATGAGCCTTATGGTCTCGAACGCGGACGCCGGGTAGCTCGTCGGGACGTCGAGGTTGGGCAGCACGACAGCCAGGTCATCGAACGTGAACCGGTCGGGGAGCCTCCCGCAGATCGCGTCGGCGATACCCGGATCGGCACCCAGTTCTTCGAGCTTGGCCAGGAAGGACAGCTTCTGATAGACGACCGACGTTCGACGTCCGGTTGCAATCATCGGCCCGACTTCGTCGAGACTGATCTCGCCGTCTTCGGTAACGGTTCCCGTCCTGAACTCGATCGAGGAGATGTGACCCTCACCGATGGCCCGGGCGCTCATGATGAACCTGAGGGGCTCCTGACCAGACCACGCCGGGTCGTGAACGATGGACGGGTTGCAGAGGGCAGCCGCCTCGAAG
>DATEEG010000395.1:0-2133 GCA_035281305.1 Acidimicrobiia bacterium
GGGACGACCATCGAACAGATCGCCACCGAGAAATTGGGCATAGTGAAGCCGGGAGCGATGCTGGTCACCGGCTCGATGCCGGAGACGGCACTGGCGATTGCCCGGGCAACGGCCGCAGACCTCGGCGTCACCCACTACGAATTCGACAAGGACTTCCGAATCGAAGGCTCGGACAGGGGAGTCGGCGGTTGGCTGGTGTCGATCAACGGCACGCGCGGTGACTATGAGGATGTGTTCCTCCCGTTACGGGGACGCCATCAGATCGCCAACCTGGCCGTGGCGGTGGCGGCTTCTGAAGCATTGCTGGGGGGTCCGCTCGACGAGGACGCCCTCCGGAGCGGCGCGGCCGCGGTTGTCTCTCCGGGACGTCTGGAGGTGGTGGCATCGTCGCCACTGATCCTGATCGATGGAGCCCACAACCCCCAGGGCATGCGCGCTCTTGCTAGCGCCTTGGCCGAGGAATTTGCTGCCCAGAAGTGGGTGCTGGTGATGTCGGCGATGAAGGACAAGGATCTGACGCAGATGATCCCGCCGCTTTCTGGCAGGGTGCGCAGTGCCATTGCGACCGAAACCGGTTCGATTCGATCGCAGTCTGCAGATCATCTGGCGGCAAACCTGGCGTCGATTCTCGAGGTGCCGGCTTCTTCGGAGCCCGATCCCGAAGCGGCTCTGGCGAGGGCCCGAGCGCTTGCCGGCCCCGACGGCGCCGTCTTGGTGACAGGTTCCCTTTACCTCGTGGGAGCCCTACGGAGCCTGCTCATGACCGGGAAAAAGGCGCAGCGAAACGAACGGTAGGCGGAGGTAGGCGGAAGACGGAAGACGAGAAGCCAGTCGGGAAGCGGGAGCCCACCCGGACTTCCGCCTTCCGACTTCCGTCTACCGTCTGTTCCATGACTGAAAACACATTTGTGATGGTCAAGCCTGACGGTGTCGCCCGGGGTTTAGTGGGCGAAGTGATCGGTCGACTCGAACGCAAGGGCCTCAAGCTCACCAGAATTCGAATGCTGACGATCGACGAAGACCTGGCCCGGCGCCACTACGCCGAGCATGTGGAGCGCCCATTTTTCCCTGAGCTGCTCGAGTTCATCACCAGCGGCCCGGTGGTTGCAACGGAATGGAGCGGCGAGTCGGCGGTATCCGTGGCTCGCACCCTGATGGGCGCCACCGATCCCAAGAAGGCCGAACCGGGCACGATCCGGGGTGATTTGGGCCTGGCGGTCACCCACAACCTCGTCCACGGCTCCGACAGCCCCGAGTCGGCCATTAGAGAACTGGCTTTGTTCTTCGGCTAAATCGCACAGCCCGCCGATGACCCCTAGACTCCCGAGGGTCCTTCGCCCGGCTTCTTGATTCTGCTATGGCCGACAATCTTCTCTCTTTCGCTGGCCAAGATATGGCCATTGACTTAGGCACCGCTAACACCCTCGTGTTCGTGCGGGGCCAAGGAATTGTGCTCAACGAGCCATCGGTGGTGGCGATCAACGTCGAGAACGGCCGCGCTTTGGCGGTTGGCATGGAAGCAAAAAGGATGATCGGGCGCACCCCCGCCTACATTCGGGCTATTCGCCCGCTTCGTGACGGAGTGATCGCCGACTTCGACATCACGGAGAAGATGCTTCGCTATTTCATCCAGAAGGTCCATCGCCGGAGATGGGCTCGTCCTCGCATCGTGGTTGCAGTCCCCTCGGGTATCACCCCGGTCGAGAGGCGCGCTGTGGAAGAGGCGGCCTATCACGCCGGAGCGCGGAAGGCGTACACGATCGAAGAGCCGATGGCAGCTGCGATTGGCTGCGGTCTGCCGATTGGTGAACCTTCGGGGTCGATGGTGGTCGACATCGGCGGTGGCACGACCGAGGTGGCGGTCATCTCACTCGGCGGCATTGTCGTCAGTCGTTCCATCAGAGTCGGCGGCGACGAACTCGATGAGGCGATCATCGAATGGGTCAAGAAGGAATACAACATGCTTCTCGGTGAGCGCACCGCCGAGCAAGTGAAGATGGCAATTGGTTCAGCGTGGCCTTACGCCGACGAGCCGTCGGCGGAGGTCCGAGGTCGTGACCTCGTCACCGGGTTGCCGAAAACCATCCTCCTGTCCAGTCCGGAGATGCGTGAGGCGATCGAAGAACCGACCCA
>DATEEG010000396.1:0-3933 GCA_035281305.1 Acidimicrobiia bacterium
GAGGTTCTCGAGGTCGTTCTGGGGCATGATGACCGCCAGGTCACCATGACGCTCGATGACGTGATCGGCCGTAGCATCTTCGACGGGAATGAACGCCAGTTCATAGGCGAATTGGCCCTGGCGAAGTCCGGTGATCTCGAGGAGGAGGCCGATTTCGCCTTCGCCCGGTTCCTGGTCTCGCAACTGACGAACCATCTCCAATGCGTCAGGGGTGATGGACAGAACCGACATCTCCGTAAGGTTACTTGACTGCCGGGTTCAACACATCACTTGGTGGTCGGTCGGGTCGAGCCTCGGTCCGCCCCTTAGTGACTTATCGAACAAACCTCACCAGGTGGATGGTTCAACGGCTGCCCTCAGGCCAAACTGAACCACAACCAATCGCTTGAAGGATCAGATCCAGAGTGGCCAGAGTCCTGTTGGTCGTTCCAACCTCGACCTATCGCATCACCGACTTCATCGACGCCGCCGGAGCGCTCGGGGTTGAGGTCGCAGTGGCAGCGGAAGACGACCTCCCACTCCTCGCGATAGATCGTTTTGTCAGGATCGACTGCACCGATCCGGCCGCCGCCGCCGCCGCAGTGGTCGACTTTGCCGCCACCAGCCCCATCGATGCCATCGTTCCCGTCGACGACGCCGGGGTGATCGTCGCCGCCATGGCTTCGGACTCTCTCGGCTTGCCTCACAACCCCCCGGCTGCGGCCGCGGCGACGCGCAACAAAGAGGCGATGCGTCTCCTCCTGTCGAAGGCCGAGGTGCCACAACCTCAGTTCGCGGTGGTCGCACGGGGCGAGGATCCCCGGCCGGCGGCCGCCGCCCTCGGTTTTCCCCTCGTCGTCAAGCCTCTGACCTTGTCGGGCAGCAGGGGGGTGATCAAGGTCGAACGGCCGGAACTACTCCCGACCGCGATCGAGCGCGCACTCGACATCGCCCGAAGGGCGGGCGAGGACGGCGGCCGGGTGCTCGTGGAGCAGTTCGTTCCCGGGCCCGAGGTAGCGCTCGAGGGGATGTTGTGGCGCGGAGCCCTCGAGGTCCTGGCGATATTCGACAAGCCCGATCATTCGGACGGGCCCTACTTCGAAGAGACGATCTACGTGACCCCATCGCGCCTCGAAACCGCACTCCAGGACGAAATCGGGCGGGTAGCCCAGGCCGCCGTCGCGGCGATCGGCTTACGGGAAGGTCCCATCCACGCTGAGCTGCGGGTGGACCGGGGCAGGCCCTCTGTGATCGAGGTGGCCGGTCGGTCCATCGGTGGCATCTGCGGACGCGCCCTCAACTTCGGCCTGCTGGAGACCTCCCTCGAAACCCTGATCCTCCGTCATGCCCTCGGTCGACGCCGCCCCCTATCCCGAACCAGTGACGCCAGCGGGGTGATGATGCTTCCGATCGCACGGACGGGAACCCTCACTTCAATCGAGGGCCTCGAGGACGCCGGGCGGGTGGAAGGGATCGACGCGATCGAGATAACGGCACCGATCGGCACCCACCTGCAAGCGGTGCCGGAAGCCGATCGATACTTGGGCTTCATTTTCGCCACGGGGCCGGTGGCCGCCGAGGTTGTCGCCGCCCTCAAGAAAGCCCACAGCCTTCTCGATATCGTTATCCGGTAGTTGTTCGCCCCGGTCCGCGCCCTCCTCGGTCCCCGCTCCCAGGCTTCGCCGGGAGTGCTCGCCGCGGCCGGGGCGGTTGCCCTGGCGTTCGCGGCCACCCCGTTTCAGGTCCCCGAGATCGCGGTCGAACTCGACATCCGGCTTGGCACCGCCGGCCTGCTGTCGGCATTTCAAGTCGGAGGGTTCGCGGCGACGACTTTCCTGGCCGGACGGCTGCTGAGACCACAAGCTTCCATCCACAAGATCGGCCTGGTGGCGACGGGGACGGCTCACCTGCTGTGCGTCGTGGCTCCCGAGTTCTGGATCGTGCTCGGGCTGCAACTGCTGGCCGGCATCGGCATGGGGTTCATGACCTGGTTGTCGTGGTCGGAGGCGACCCGTCACAGGCGGGGGCTGGCCGACGTGGCAGCAGTGGCCCCCCTCGTCGCCGCTTTCTCGTCCCCGCTCCTGAGCTGGCTCGCAGGTCTTGGCTCCTATCGCGTGGTTTTCGGGCTGGTCGGCATCGTCACGCTTCTCATCGCTCTGATTCCGGCCCAGTACGGGGAACTGCCCGCCATCGGGCGGAACGTCTCCGACTCGAAAACCAACCGCATCCTCCTCGGTGCCCTGTTCCTCCTGATGCTGGCGGGGTCGGCGGTTTTCGTGTTCGCTGCCGCCGCCGGGAGGGAAGTCGCCGGGTTGTCGCCCGTGGTCGTGTCGATCGCCTTTTCCCTCAACGCTCTGGTGGGAGTCGTCGCCACCCGCTTCACGGCCAGGCCGGGGACGGCGTGGCTGTGGCTGTCGGCGACCGGTCTCGGAGCCCTCGGAGTCGGTCTGAGCGGGTCGCCGGTCGTCTACATCGTGGCGATGATCGGATGGGGATTCGTCTTCTGGATGGGAGTTCCGGCTGTCTTCCTCCTGCTGGCAGATCGCTCGCTGAGTCCGGCCGAGCGGGTCGGCGACGCCCAATCGCTGATGGCCCTGGGCCGTGTAATGGGACCCATCGTCGGTGGAATCCTCCTCGGCGCCGGCGCCTTCGATCGCCTGTCGATCGCAGGCGCCGTCGGTCTCGTCACCGGCGCGCTCGTGGTTGGTGGAGTGGAGTTGGCGCGGATCAGGCTGGCCCCGCACTCTTCCGCTCAGAGGGCCAGCACTCCTTGAATCGCCTCCATCCGCCGCACTCGATCCATCGTCACCGGGCTCGTGCCGTCCATCAGGGCGCGGGTCTCTTCGAGCACCTCGACTAACGAAAAGAGCCTTATCCAGGAATCGGAGGTGGGGTCGCCCTTCTCCGTGAGGTTCCAGCCGGCCATCCGGTCGGTGGCTCCGGCCAGGACGGCCTGGACCGCTACCAATCCGAACCTTCCGGCCAGCAGGCGATCACGGAAGCTGGGGTTGCCGCCCCGCACGAGGTGGCCAAGGACCGTCCCTCGCACTTCGACGTTGGAGTCGGGACCGAGCCGGTCGACGACGGCCTGCACCAGTTCGTGAGTGGGCAGAGGGACCCCTTCCGCCTTGATGATGAGGGTTCTGGTTTTGTCGCGGATCCGGTTGAAACCGTCTTCGATGCACTTGGTGACGGCCGTAAGGATCTCTTCGCGGCTCCGTTGATGCTCGGGGAGGAGGACCCCGTCAGCGGCGGCGGCCACCGCCGACGCCATCGCCAGATAACCCGAATGCCGGCCCATGACCTCGACGATGAAAGCCCGATGATGGCTGCGGGCGGTGTCGGTGATCCGGTCGCACGCTTCAATGATCGTGTTGAGGGCGGTGTCGACCCCGAGCGACTCGCGGGAGAGTCCGATGTCGTTGTCGATGGAAGCCGGAATGCCGATGATCGGAACCGCGCATTCCGCGGCCAGGACGTGGGCGCCCTCCAAAGAGCCGTTGCCGCCGATCACAATCATGCCCGTGATCGAATACTTCTCCATTTGACCAACAGCTTCCGCCCGCCCTTCCCTGGTGAAGAACCGGGCGCACCGGGAGGAACCGAGGACGGTCCCGCCCATGCTCCCCATCGCTTCGACCTCGGCGGTGGGAGTGAGGTATCCGCTGCGACTGCTCTGTCGAGTCAGCGGCCGAAACTGTCCGTCGATCAGCCCGTCATAACCCATTTCGACGCCCCACACCGGGACTCCTCGGGAGGCCGCGACTTTCGTCACCGCCCGGATCGCAGCGTTCATGCCCGGGGCATCACCCCCCGAAGTGAGTACAGCTAAGGCAGCCAGGCCCGGAACGGTAGACGGAAGATGGAAGGCGGAAGGCGGAAGGCGGAAGGCGGAAGGCGGAAGGCGGAAGGCGGAAGGCGGAAGGCGGAAGGCGGAAGGCGGAAGGCGGAAGG
>DATEEG010000397.1:0-21889 GCA_035281305.1 Acidimicrobiia bacterium
AGTCCGAATTCCACCATCCCTAGCCTTCCGCCCGGCTTGACCACGCGGGCCAGTTCGGTCATTGCCGCGACCGGGTCGTCGACATATCGCAACAGATATCCGAGGGTGAGGGCGTCGAAGGTGTCCGGCTCGAAGGGCAGCATCTCGGCGCGGGCCTGCACACGCTGGGGACCCGGATGGAGACCGAGCATCTCCCCGGACAGGTCCACTGCCGTGACCTCGTGGCCCTTTCCCTGCAGCCGGCGTGTGATCGAACCGGTTCCGGCCGCCACGTCGAGGATCCTGCAGCGCGGCGGAAGTGACAGGCCGTCCACCATCACCCGCCGCCAGCGGCCGTCCTGACCAAGGCTGAGCACTCGAGCCCATCTCTCGTAGGTGGGGGCGATCGAGGCGAAGAGCCGCCGTGCCGTTTGATTGGGAGCCGAGGTCATTTGACCGCCATTGGGTGAGGTCATTGTTGCTTCGATCTAGCTGATCGGGTCGACCTCAGGACCTCTGATGTTGGCTCCCACTCCGATCAGGATAAGGATCAGGCCCACCACTGCGCCCACGGTGAGCGGGTCATCAACCAGAACTGCTGAGGAGAGAAGTCCGACGACGGGGACTGCCATCAGAATCAGGTTGGTCGACGTGGCCGAGATCCGTCGGAGGATGATCTGCTGCGCCCAGACAGTGAACGCGGCCCCGAGAGAACCCTGATAGGCCACGATTGCGATCAATTGCGGTGTCCACTCGATCCGGGGCCAACCTTCGACCAGGAACGCAATTGCCGTGACCGGCACCGCCCCGGCCAGCATTTGCCATGGCATCAATTGCATCGCAGTGCCCCGGGAACCGCCGTGGTGGCGGATGTGAACCATGGTTGCCGCACTCACGAACGCCGCGGCGATGAGAAGGACGTGGCCCCAGACGATCTCGCCATCGCTCCAGTCCAGCACCCACGGCTCGAACAAGAAGAAGAGGCCGGCCGCTCCCATCCCGAGCCCGACCCAGCGAGCCCGGGTCATCCTCTCTCCGAGGAAGGCGACCGCCAGCGGGGCGGTCCATAGTGGACTGGTCCAGGCAAGCACCGAGGATCGGCCCGGAGGAAGGATCCGGAGGGCGGTGAACACCAGGAGGTAGGTGAGGGCAAGCTTGCCGACCCCAACCGACCAGATGATCGGCTGATCGTCGCGGCGGGGGCGGTGGAGATCCCCGGTCAGGGCCGTGATCAACAGCACGATCACCAAACCTCCTCCCAGTCGCAGAGCCGACAGCCAGACCGGGGAGATCGACCGCAATCCGGTGGCGAGGATGGGCCAGTTGAAGCCAAGGATGAGGACGACGAGGCCGAGCAACAGGGCAGTCGAGGCGCGGGCGGCTCCGACCTTGCGTTCGGTGACCTGGGGAGGGGCCGTCACCTCGATTGAAAGGCTGCGCGACCCTCAGCCGACCGGTTTTCGAAGTTCATCGTGCGGACCTCCAAGTTACCGAACCCGGAAACGCGTTCCGCCGGGGCTCGGTCCGGGTCGCGGGAATAACAGTTTGGCACCTGATAGTTAGGCACCTAAGCTATTCGTCGTGAGCTCCGAGAAGCATCTCGAGAACGCCCCGCTGGGTCGGCTCGTGGCGATGGCCGGTCATCTGGCCAGCGAGCGCTGGACCCGGTACGTCTCCGACTCGTACGGACTTTCGCCCGCCGGGGCCGCTGTCCTGATGGCATTGAGCCACGACCGGAAAATGACCCACGGGGACCTGGCCGACGTGTGTTACATACGACCGGCGACCCTGACGGGGGTGGTTGACACGCTGGTCAGGTCCGGCCATGTCGAGCGTAAAGCCGACGAGGTCGACCGTCGCACGGTATGGGTGACCGTCACCAGGAAAGGCGCCGAGGTGGGGGCCAAGGTGACCAAGCGGGTCACCGGACATGGCCGGGACGGCTCCGAGCGGGTCATCCGCTCGCTCACATCGGTCGACGCGGATCCGGACAACGAGGCGGTCATTCGCCGGTTTTTGATCGAACTCATCGTCCGCCTTGCGGACAATGGACTGCCAAGCAAGGACAAGGAATGAATCCGGAAGTTGAAGTCACCGAACTCGTGAAGAGGTACCCCAAACGGGACGTCAATGCCGTCGACGGTCTCTCGTTCGCGGTCGAACGAAGCGAAATCTTCGGCCTCCTCGGTCCCAACGGGGCTGGGAAGTCCACGACCATCGGGGTCCTCACCACCCGGGTCAAGGCGACCAGCGGTGCCGCCCGCGTGGCCGGCGTCGACGTAGTCAACGACCCGGTCGAGGCTAGGCGGATGCTGGCGGTGGTACCCCAGGGCAGCAACCTCGATCGATCGCTGACGCCTCGCCAGAACCTCACCTTTCATGCTGCCTATCACGGTTTTGGCCAGCTCGATCGGAATGCCCGGGCCGCCACGATGCTGGAGGAGTTCGGGCTCGATGCCCAGGCGGACATCAAGGTCGACTGGTACTCGGGTGGCATGGCCCAGCGGCTCATGATCGCCCGAGCGATGATGCATGAGCCCCGGGTCCTGTTCCTGGACGAGCCGACGAGTGGACTCGACCCGCAGTCGCGCCTCTTCATGTGGGAACGGGTCCGCCAGTTGCGTGAGAAGGGAGTGACGATCGTGCTGACCACCCACGACATGGACGAAGCCGCCGAGATGTCCGACCGGGTGGGCATCGTCGATCACGGCAAGCTTCTGGCCCTCGACACTCCTTCGTCTTTGATTCGGGGGCTCGGTGGACAGGCGGTGCTCGAAGTCACCATCAATAAAGCTCCGGGCGACACCACCGATGACGTCATCGCCGCTCTGGTGGCCATACCCGGAGTTGAAAGGGGAGAGGCAGTCGCCGCGGGCGCACCCAGCGGGGGGCCGCCGATGGCGATGCCAACGATGCCGGCCGCGGCCATGGCGTCGCCGCCCGTGACGTCTCCCGTCAATGGGGCCGGGCCGGTGACCTTGCGCCTATATATCGACGGTACCGCCGCTTCTCTGCTCAGTCCGGTGGTGTCGGCTCTGAGCGGTCGCGGAGCAGAACTCTCCAACGTCCACATCGGAGAACCCAGCCTGGAAGACGTGTTCATCGACTTGACCGGAAGGAGCCTGCGATGACTAGCACGCGGCTCCCGGCCCCATCGATGTGGCGCGCGTTCCGGGCCATTCTCTGGCGCGACCTCTTCGTCACCGGCAAGGAGTTCTGGGTCTTCCTGGTTCAGGTCGCTCTGCAGCCACTGTTCATGCTGTTCGTATTCGCCCGGGTCCTGCGGGCCGGCGGCTACGTCACCGATGCCTACGCCCACCTGCTCTTGCCGGGCATCGTCGCCCTGACCGCGTTTCTCACGGCGCTACAGACTGTCTCCTTTCCCCTGATCATGGAGTTCAGCTTCACCAAGGAGATCGAGGACCGGTTGTTGGCGCCGCTGCCGACCGCCATGGTTGCCTTCGAAAAGCTCACACTGGCGATGATGCGGGCCCTGGTCGCGGCCACGCTGATGTTCCCCATAGGAGCCCTGGTCCTGGGCTCGGCGCCCTGGAATCAGGACGGCCTCGGTCTGCTGATCGGAGCGTTGTTGCTCGGGTGCTGGGTCGGCGGCGCCATCGGGTTGTGCATCGGGACCCTGGTGCCGCCAAACCGGATCAGCATCATGTTCGCAGTGATCCTCACACCGCTGATGTTCACCGGGGCCACCCAGTACCCCTGGATGTCCCTCGATTCGCTCCGCTGGTTTCAGATAGTGACTCTCTTCAACCCCCTGACCTATCTGTCCGAGGCCATGCGGGCGGCGGTGGTCCCCGAGGTTCCCCACATCGAACCCTGGATATCCCTGGTCGCCCTGATGGTCGCCGGCCTCACCTTCACCATCATCGGCGTCAAAGGCTTCATGAACCGAGCGATCAGCTGAAAAACCGCGAACCTAATGCTATGTCCTGCGCTTTCCGCCGCTTATTGCATTGAGATTCTCCCAACCTGGTGGGTGGCGAGCGCCTGGTCGATAGCTCCACCAAGGTTTTGGCCCGCGGACCCGGCCTACTCCAACGCTTCGGCAAACACGGGGAGGGCGCGCTCGATCATGTCGCGGGTGGCGGTAAGAGAGATCCTGAAGTACCCCGGACCTTCCGAGGCGCTGCCCGGCAGGACCAGCACGCCGCGCTCGGCGAGGCCCATGGCGAAGGCATGGTCGTCGTCTTCGGGGGAGCGAACCCACAGGTAAAACGTTCCTTCAGGCAGCGTGAGGCTGTAACCGAGCGACAACAATGCCTCTCCCATCAGGTTGCGCTTGCCTTCGAGGTCGACCAGATCGATCGACAAATGTTCGAGATCCTCGATCGAGTGCTGAAGGAGCGCGGTGGGAAAGAGCCACCCTCCCGACATCTGGGCGATCTCGATCACTCCCCGCATTTGTTCCCGTTCCGGCATGGACGGTGCGAGCGCCAGCCAGCCCAGCCGTTGTCCCGGGGTCAGTAGCACCTTCCCATAGCTGTAGGCCATCAAAGTGTTGGGGTAGAAGGCAGCCGGGCTGACCATCACGGCGTCACTGAAGACCAGGCGCGCATAGGGCTCGTCGGACAGCAGATAGATCGGGGAGCCGAACCGATCCGAGGCTTCGGACAGCACCGTCGCCAGCCTCGTGAGGGTTTCCGCCGGGTAGATCCGGCCGGTCGGGTTGTTGGGAGTGTTGACGATCACGATCCGGGTGCGGGGGGTGATGGCGGCGGCGATCGCATCGACGTCGAGGTCGTGGTCGATCGCCATCACGGGGACTTTCACCGGAATGCCGCCGGCGGCCAGGATCATTGCTTCGTAGAAGAACCAGGGTGGCACGGAGAAGATGACCTCGTCGTCACGGTCGATGAGGGCGTGGAGGGCGACCGCGATCGCGCCGAACGCGCCGGGGGTCATCGCAATGTCGGCCTCCTCGAAGGCAAGCCCCCGCCACTCGGTAAGGCGCTTGGCCACCACCGCCCGGGCCTCGGGTTCCGATCGCTTGTAGGCATACCAATCCTTGTCCTTCGGGGCGGAGTGGCGGGCCAGCGTTTCGGCGAATCCGGGGATGGCGACCTCCTGGGGGTTACCGAAGGCGAAGTCGCAAACATCGGGATGTTGACGGAGGGTGTCCCATTTGCCGACGAAGTCGACCAGGGTGCTGGTCGATCGGATGATGGCGTCCATTCGGGCGGTCGGCATCGGGCACTCCAGGGTGGGGGGTTCGTAAACTTATCGCATCTCAACGGGCTCGGCCCACCGGTTCCCGCCAGAGGGGAGGGCTCCTCAGCCGGCCGGAGCGAACCGCAGTTCGATCCCGGAACCGGTCATCACAAGCTGGTCGCCGTCGATGGCAACCGCGTCGATCTCAGCCAGAGCCGCGGTGTAGGGGATCTCGACATCCATCACCTCGGGTGTGCACATCATCAGGGTCGAGACCAAGTCCCCGATTTCTATCGATGAACCATCGAGGGTGAACTGAGCTCCATAGGAGTTGCACCCGGAGGTGCCGCCAATCTCGGTTCCGGTGATGTTGAGAGTGACCGGACTGGCATCGATGAGGGGTATGTCCTGAGCGTCAACCGAACCCGACACGAGCCGCCAGTTGCCGGTGGGATCAATTTCGTCCCCGGTCGCGGCGGAGCAGGCGGTGACGACGGCAACAAGGATGACGAGGGAAGTGATTCGGCGCATGAGGCTTTGACGGCCGGTACCAACCCTTCGGTTCCGGCCTCGGAAGATCCGCCGGCGGGGCGGGCTGCTTCCCACGAACGCCTGAACCCAACGACGACGGACGCGCATAAGGTTCGTTGTCATGCCGATGGCACAACTCCCCGAGGATCCTGAGCAATGGAGACAGACTCGTCCGCTGAAGCCCGAAAGGATCAGGCGTGGGTCGCCTGCGTGACTTGGGTCGCCGGGCCAAGACGGAGGTCGATTTCTACCGGTTGGTGCTGGTCGATGCTCGAACCCCCGCGATCTCCCGTTGGCTCCTGGGTCTCGCCATTGGCTATCTCCTCATGCCCTTCGACCTGATTCCGGACTTCATTCCGATTCTGGGGCAATTGGACGACGCTGTGATCGTGCCAGGCCTGATCATTCTGGCCATGCGGAAAGTCCCGCTTCAGGTCATCGACGATTGCCGGCGCCGGACCGCGGCTGACATGTAGATGATGTTCCTGACTTCTCGCTGACGTCGGAGCTCGACGATCCCGCCCGGGCGACTCGTTCTCACGGCCCCGGACGGCGGCCACCGTCATCTCAGGTCTAGCGTTGGTTGCATGAAACTCAAGACGGCCGTCTCACTGGTCCTCCTCGCAGCAGTCGTCAGCGCCTGCACGGCGATCAGGGGCTCCGGCGACGTGGTAACGATCGAAATACCGATCGACGACTTCAGCCGGCTCGCGGTTTCCCACTCGTTCGAGGTCAACGTGACAGTGGGTGAGGAGCCGTCCCTGACGCTCAGGGTCGACGACAACATCGAGTCCAGCCTGGACGTCGGAGTCACCGGCGACACCCTCCGGATCGGCCTCGAGCCGCGGACGACGGTCAGCAACGCAACCCTGGAAGCGGATCTGACCGTCGCGTCGCTCGACGCGATCGAGGGCTCGGGGGCGGTCAATGTCCATCTAACCAATCTGGAGGGTTCGACCCTCGAACTGCAGCTGTCCGGGGCCAGCGACGTCGACGGAGCAGTCGACTTCGACTCGATGATGGGCGAGATCTCAGGTGCTTCCAACCTGTCGGTTTCGGGCCGAACCGCGACCCTGGATATAGAAGCGAGCGGTGCCAGCGATCTCTCCTTGTTGGACCTGGAGGTCGGTGCGCTCATCGTCAGCCTCTCCGGAGCCAGCAGCGCCGAGGTGAACGTGACCGATTCCATCGAGGCGAGTGTCTCCGGCGCTTCATCGTTGCGCTATCGAGGTGACCCCGACGTCACCAGTTTCGATGTCTCCGGTGCTTCGAGCATCGACCAGATCAACAGCGCGGGCTGACTCCCCGGGCGAAGGGGTGTGAGCCGGCCCGCCAACGGGTTCGTACAATCGATTCATGGCTCTCCTGTGTGCATCGTGTGGTGCCTCTGCCCGCGATGACGCCCGGTTCTGTGCTTCGTGTGGTTCCGCCCTCGTCCGTGGCTGCCCGGCCTGCGGGGCACCCGTGGACCCCGGAGATCGATTCTGCTCGTCATGTGGCGTCGCCCTGGCCGAGCCGCCAAGTCCGGCGCCAACGCCCAGTGAGGAGCGCAGGATCATCTCCGTCCTCTTCGCCGATCTGGTTGGCTTCACCTCCCACACCGAACGGACCGATCCCGAAGACAGCCGTCGCCGGCTCACCGTTTACCACACGCGGGTACGTCAAGATGTCGAAAGGTTCGGGGGCCGCCTGGAAAAGCTCATGGGCGATGGCGTGTTCGCCGTTTTCGGCGCTCCGGTGGCTCACGAGGACGATCCGGAGCGAGCGGTGCGGGCGGCCATCCGGGTCCTGGAATCGGTTCAGGAACTCAACGCCGCCCAACCCCATCTCGCTCTCGCCGTAAGGGTGGCGGTCACCACCGGTGAGGCGATTGTCCAGCTTGAGCAGACTCCCGATCGGGAAGGGATCGTCGGAGACGTCGTCAACACCGCCTCTCGCCTGCAGAGCGTGGCGTCCCCGGGCGAGGCGGTTGTCGACGAGAGAACCTTTCGCGCTACCCGACATGCAATCAACTTCGAGGCCCTCGACGAGGTCGCCCTCAGAGGCAAGGAGAACAAGCAGGCGGTGTGGCGCGCCACCGGCCTTCGCAGCCGTTATGGAGTCGCGGTCGAAGAGGAATCCACAACCTCGTACGTCGGACGCAGCGACGAGCTGAGCCTCCTGGCCGACAGCTTCGAGCGAGCGGTGGCGCGACGAAGGCCGCAGTTGGTCACCGTTGTGGGAGAACCCGGCGTGGGCAAGAGCCGTCTGGTGCGAGAGTTTCGCCGTGTCATCGATGATCGCCCTGACCTCGTCTGGTGGCGGCAGGGACGCTGCCTCCCTTACGGCGAAGGTGTCACGTTCTGGGCGATCGGTGAGGTAGTCAAGGCCCAGGCCGGAATTCTCGACTCGGAACCCACCGAGACGGTCACCGCCAAACTTCGAACCACGGTCGGGGCCCTTTTCGACGATCCCGACGAGGCGGCCTGGGTGGAGCTTCGTCTCGCCTCGCTCGTCGGGCTGGGCGGGTCCGGGGCCGAGCGCACGGAATTGTTCGCCGCCTGGTTGCGGTTCTTCGAGGCTCTCGCCGCCCGCAGTCCCCTGATCATGGTGGTGGAAGACATCCAGTGGGCGGACGACGCAGTGGTCGAGTTCCTCTCGCACATCCTCGACTGGGCCAAGGACTCGCCGATCCTCTTGATCTGCACCGCCCGGCCCGAACTCTTCAGCAGCAGGCCGGACTGGGGCGGAGGCAAGCGTGACGCCGTCACCATCGGACTGTCGCCCCTGTCGGAGGACGAAACGGTCCGGTTGATGAGTTCGCTGTCCAAGCGGCCTTTGATGGATGCGAGTTTGCAGCGCGCCCTGATCGAGCGCAGCGGCGGCAACCCGTTGTACATCTGCGAGTTTGTCTACCTGGCCGAGGAGCAGGGCTTGTTCGAGCGTCTTCGTCGGGGAGACGACATTCCCCTCCCTGACAGCATCGCCTCGATAATCGCCGCCCGCCTCGACCTGTTGGATCCGGAAGACAAGTCACTACTGCAGGCTGCCGCGGTCATCGGAAGAGTCTTCTGGGCGGGGGCCCTGTCGTTCGTGGAAGGCCTCGATCCGACCGAGGTGCAGAACCGGCTTCGGCGGCTGATCAGTCGGGAGCTCATTCGTCCGATCCGCCGCTCTTCCATGCAAGGACAGGACGAGTACACATTCGCTCACGTATTGGCGCGGGACGGCGCCTACAAGCGTCTGACCCGGGAGGACCGGGCCCGGCTCCATGAGGCCACCGCCCGCTGGCTGGAGGCGGTGAGCGGTGATAGGACCGCGGACGTGGCCGAGCTGCTGGCGCATCACCATGCCACCGCGTGGGAGTTGGCGCCATCTTCCGACGACGAACGTCGTCGGCGGGTATATCGATTCCAGATGGCGGCGGGTGATCGCGCCCGGCCTTTTGATGCCGGAGCGGCAGTCCGTTTCTATCGATCAGCCGTGGCCCTGGCCAGCACCGGCCCCGAGAAAGGCCGACCCCTCCTCGAAATTGCCAAGCTCAGCATCAGCACGGTCGAGGAGCAGGTGGAGATGCTGACCGAGGCCCTGGACGAGTTCGGCGATGGAAGCGATCGCCAGGGTCAGGCTGAAGCTGCTTCGCAGTTGGCGATTCAAGAGTGGTTCCAGGGGCACGCCGACGAATCCGATCGATGGTCCGACATCTCGCTCGAGCTGGCCGCCGATCTGGAGCCGAGCCCGATGGTGGCCAAGGTCCTGGCGGCGGCCGCCTCCGCCCGGTCGTTGCGCGGGCAAGAGGAGGAAGCGCTCGAGTTGGTCGAACGCACGATGCTCGTGGCGCGAGCGGTTGGCGACACGTCTTCGTATGCCCGGGCGCTGGTCATCAAAGGCACCGCAACCTCCCAAATGGGCGAGGTCGACGGCCTGGGAGACATCCTCGAAGGTTTGCGGATCCAGCTCGACCTGAACGACACGACCCATGCGATGTCCACCTACAACAATGCCGCCACCATCCAGATCGGACTCGGGTTTTTCGAGCAGGGCCGCAAGCTGATCGAGGAGGCGATCACGTACGGGACGAATAGGGGCTTGCAGGCGCACGTCGATTGGTCCCGCGGGACTCGCAACGAGGCTCTCTTTCCGATGGGCGAGTGGGACGACTGCCTGAGGGAGGCGGACGCTCTCGTCGAAGAAGACGCCCACCGGGGTGGATCCCAAGTTGGGACTTTTGCCAAAGTCACCGGTGCCCTGATTCGCTTTTTTCGCGGTGACACAACGGGCTCCCTGGCCAAGCTCGAGGAAGGCTTGAACGCGGCCCGGGAGATCCAGGATCCGCAGGCGCTGATTCCCATCCTGTCATTCCTCATCATGTGCGTCGGCCAGGCCGGCGACCGCGCCCGGGTCACAGAACTTGCCGACGAGCTCGCTCCGATCGCTCATCAGCATCCGGTGTTCATGGCCGGGTGCATCGACCTGGTGGCGCAGGCACTGAGAAGGGCCGGCCTGAGCGAGCAACTCACCGATCTGGTCAAAGCGTCCAAGGTGAACGGCCCTCGCCCGCTCGCGCAGGTCAACTTTGCCCGCGCGGCCGAATCAGAAGCGAGCGGCGATCTGGAAGGTGCGTTCGGGACCCTTCAATCGGTGATAGCGGATTGCGATCGGATGTCTCATCGGTTTCTGGGCACGATCGCCCGCGTCGAGGCCGCCCGGGTTGCCGGCCTTCTCGACATGAGAGATCACCAGATCCGACTGCTCGATGAGGCCCAGTCCCTGGCAGAAGGGATGCGGGCTCAGCGATTCCTCGACCAAATCACCGCCATGCGAGGCGAGGGACGAAAGGCGACGGCCTCAGGCTCCCGCCCCTGACTCCCGGGCCGACAGAGGATCGAGTCGCTGGCACGGCCCGGTTTACTGTTGGACGATGAGCGTTGCCCGCGGCCGTCAGGGTCTTCATCAGGCTCTGGCCGAAGCGGTGGGGTCGACTCAGGTGCTGATTGATCCCGATGTGATGGCCGGATACACGATCGATGCCATGGGCCGCGGTCCGGGGTACGCCGCGGCGATCGTCAGGCCCGGGACCGTTGACGAGGTGAGCCGGGTGTTGGCCGTCTGTCGAAAATTCGGATACCCGGTCGTTCCCCAGGGGGGCAACACCGGTCTCGTCGGGGGGTCGGTTCCCCACGACGGCGAAGTAGTGCTGTCCCTTCGGCGGCTCAACGGACTCGGGCCGGTCGATGCGGCAACCCGCGAGGTGACGGCGGGCTCCGGCGTAACGATCGCTGCGCTGCAGAGCCACGCCGGGCAAGCCGGCCTTGGCTACGGGGTCGATATCTCCTCGCGTGACTCGGCCACGGTGGGTGGCACCATCGCGACGAATGCCGGCGGCATGAACGTCGTCGCCCACGGGGACACTCGTCGCCAGGTGGTCGGGCTTCAGGTGGTGTTCGCCGACGGAACTGTCGCCACCCGCCTGGCCGGGCCTGGCAAACAGAGCCTCGGCCCGGACCTGATGCAACTGCTGATTGGAAGCGAAGGGACGCTCGGAGTGATAACCGCCGCCCGCCTCCGGTTGATCGACCCCGCTCCCGCCGATCGGGTGGTGTGTTTGGTGGCCGTCGACAAACTGAGCCAAGGTTTGGCGCTGCGCGGTCCCGGGGTCACGGCCCTCGAGTTCTTCGATCGCCGGGCGCTGGAAGCCGTCATGACCGAACGGGGCCTCGGGCGACCTCTCCCGGGCGATCCGCCCTTCTATGTCCTCGTCGAATCTGCCCAGATGCCGGCTCTAGCCTCCGACGCAGTAGCAGTTGTCGACCGGCGTCTGTGGGACTATCGGGAGGCCATCCCCGATACGATCAACCGCCAGGGGGTCCCCTGCAAGCTGGATGTGGGTCTGCCCCTCGAGAGCCTCGACGACTTCGTGACTGCCCTCGACCGGCTCGACCTGGACGGCCGGCGCTACCTCTTCGGCCACCTCGCCGAAGGCAACTTCCACGTCAACATCATCGGCGCCGGCGACCCCCGGCGAACCGCCGACCAGGTTCTGGAGGTAGTGGTGGCATTGGGGGGAGCCATCGCCAGCGAGCACGGCATCGGCGTCGACAAAGCCGAATGGTGGCGACGGACCACCGATCCCTCCCTGGTGACGCAGAGTCGACGGGTCAAGGAGGCGCTCGATCCCGACAATCTTCTCAACCCCAAGGTCTTCTGGAGCCGTTGAGGACTGCCGACTTTCAGACCGTTGCGGAAACCACAGGCAGTTCAGAGCGCTCCGTCCGGAGAAATCGGAAGAAGCAATATGTCGCCAGAGCGGTGAGCAGGTGCCAGATCGCGTGCGCCTGCAGCAACGAATCGGGTCGGCAAGTGGTGCTGGTGTCGGTACCGGTGAGCCAGATCGAATACGCAACGAGAAACGACGCCACTCCCAGCCAATACCAGGGCATGTAGGTGCGGCGGCCCGGCGGAGGCTGGCGGGCGAGGAGTCCCGGCAGCCAGAACAGGAAGACCCACCAATTCTCGCCCGGAGCGTCCATCATCTCGGTCGGAGTAAGGCCGAAGACGGCTGCCACCACGAATCCCACCAGGCCCGACCCGACCCGGACCCAGGGCGACCACCATCTGTGAAGGACCTCGCTGATGATCCAGAGCGCGATCGAGAGTCCGAAGAGGTCGAGGCCGATCCCGAGGTCGGGACCCAAGAACCAGTAGCCGGCGCCGTACAGGGAGAGCAAGACGGCGTAGGTCAGGAAGAACGTCCTATCGCGCCAGCGACCGAGCCTCGCCAGGTTGAACAACCAAGGGATGAGGATGTAGGCCACCATGCTCAGGTTGTCGATCCAGGCCCCAAAGCGAGTGTGGGTGCCGTGCATCACCATCGAACCGGGGCCCAGGAACAACGCCGCCGCCCCGTAGAGGAGGGCCACCGGGTCGTGACCTGTGAAGCGGTTGGAGGACGTGGCCCCTCGCTCGATGTCGCGGGCCAGGGTGGCGAAGATGAGGAGACCGACAGCCACGAAGCCGAGGTTCCCCAAAGTGTTGATCGGCTCGCGCAGCAAGCCATCACTCACCCGCTCGCACCAGCGGGACACCTCACCGATCGGTTGCTCGTTGGCGGCCGGCGGACCCCATCCGGACCGGCCGATAAGGACGAACCCGACCGCGAACGCTCCGAAGGCGCTGGACGCAACCCGAAGCGGGGTAACGCGGGTTCTCACACCGCGACGCTAGGGCCGGCGGCTCTTGGGGAGCTTGGAGACAACGGTGGCGTAAGAGTCATCGACCGCCTCACGAAGCTCGTCGTCGGGTATGTTGCCGTTCAACTGCAGGGTGTTCCATCCCGATCGACCGATGTAAGCCATCACGGCGGCGTCATGGGGATAGCGCAGCAGCCACTCATCGGCCTCGTCGCGATCACGCCCGCACTTCACGCCGACGGAGGTGCCGCCACCCAGGAACGCGAAGATCTTCTCTCCGACTTTGACGACGACGTCGTCTTCCCAGGGCGTGTCTTCCCAGGCTCCCGGCTTGGCCAGGCAGTAGGCGAGCATCTCCTCGTAGGTCACAGCACTCACTGTATGACAGGCGGGTCGCGCGGGCATTCATAGACTTCGGTGGCAATGCCTGTCCGGTTCACGGCCGCCGTGGCGGTGCTGCTGCTGGCAAGCTGCGCCACGGCCGACACCGCCACCACTGTCAGGTCGACGACCTCCGAACCGGTGGTCGAAGTTGGCGACGTCACCCTGACTAGAAGCGGAGGTATTGCTGGATCCGTCACGACCGTGGAGGTCCGCAACGACGGGTCCGTCACGGTGATCGACGAATCACAAGGCCCGCGCCAGTCGATCCTTCCCGAGGCCGAGTTGGCGACTCTTCACAGGCTGGTGAGAAGCCCTGATTTCGCTGCCCTCCTCGACACGTACGTGCCTCCCGACGGGGTCTGCTGCGACTTCTTCTTCTACGAAGTGACAGCGACGGTCGGCGATTCGGTCATCACCACCGCTACCGCCGACACCGTCGAAACGCCCGTGGTTCTGCAACAGGTCATCGATCTCCTGTCGGGATTGATGCCATGAGCGGTGGTCCCGTTCGTGCACGGGTCCAACCTCGCCGCACCCACAGCGCCGCCAACCCGGCGCCGACGGTGTTGGCGACCAGATCCCAGCCCGTGTTCTCGAACTCCCCGATGTTCGTGTCCGGAACCACCCTGGTGATCAAGAACTCGACCATCTCGTTGAGAGCACCGAAAGCGAGGCCACCCATCAGTGTGATTGCCGCTCCCGAGACGACCGTCCGATCAACCCGGGGTCGCACCGATTCCCAGAACGCGATTCCGGCGAAGCCGAACCCGATGGCATGGACCACATGGTCGAAACGGACGAACGGCAGCAGCCACAGGTTGTAAAGCACCCGGTCGCCGGAGACCGGGATCATGCCGCCCGCCATGTGCAACGCTCCCCAGAGAGCCAGGCCCCACAAGACCACGTTGGAAAAGTGGCGCCGGCCGTCCCAATAGGCGACCAGCCCCAAGAGCAGCGCCATGAAGGCGGCGTAATAAGGAACCTGGCTGTTGCCTGTGGCTAATCCCACGGACAGAAACCCCAAGTAGTAAACCGCGACGACGATGACCAAACCACGATGGGCTCGCAGCCGCTCCAGCACCTTTCGAGTGTATGGGAGCCGACTATCCGATCCTCGTTTTGGCGCGGAGTTCCGCTCCCCTTAAGTCGGTCCTCCGCACCAAAACGGGGTGGTTGACGTCAGCGGCCTACATCAATCCGACGACGTGGCCTTCGGGGTCGGCGAAGAGCGCGATCGTCGTCTCCGGTGCGATCTCAGTCAGCGGCATGACTACCTTGCCGCCGAGGCGCTCGACCTTTTCGAGGGTTGCTTTGGGATCATCGGTTTGCACGTAGAAGGTCACGTGCCCGGCCGAGCCGTCCGGCGTGGCACCGATTCCACCCGCGATGCCCACCTCGGAGGCCACCATGCCGTAGCCGCCCGGGTTGTTCGTGTCGAGTTTCCAATCGAAGACGTCGCTGTAGAACTTCTGGAGGGCTTCCCCGTCCTTGCCCACCACTTCGAAGTGGATCACTTTGGCTGCCATCCCAACTCCTTCCGATTACGGGTCGGACGGCTTGTCCGTCGACCTATTGCCTATTAGACGAACGAGGTTGGCGTTGTTCGACAGGCCAAATCCCGCTTCTTGCGTCGGTCGACCTACCGCCCGGGGGGTCAACCGTCACAAGAAGGACCGGTTGATGGCCTTTTCGAATTGACTGGCGTGGGTGTCGGTGAACCAGTCCCGGGCGGTTCGAATCGTCAGCGAAGGCATACCGCCCTGGGATTGCACGACGAACATGCAATAGGGGCCCCGGGCCATGGGTCCCAGGTATTTCAGCCCAACCAGCCTTGCCTCCCCCCAGTCGGACAACGAGTCGGGAATCCGGCCGACGTTGCTGATGACTCTCGTGTAGCGCTGGCGCAACCCGGCCCTGACCATCAGTTCCGCTCCCTGGTTGAGAACCGCCGGGGGCATCCACGCCCACGACCTCGCCATCAGCTCCGGTCCTAGCCCGGGAAAGCCTGATTTGGTGGCGGCAATCTCGCCCGCCGCCTGTTGGATGCGCTGGTCGACCGACTGCGCGGCCCGGTTCCTCATGGCGATGGCCTCGACGCCACTGAGATTCCCGGCCCCTCGCTTCAGGCCGAGACCGGGGCGGAGGTTCGAGCTCACCAGCCACACTCCGGCTCCGTCTTCGCCCGGGCCGAAAACCTCGTTCCAGGCCGACTCGAACAGACCTACCAGTACCGCATCTATCGGCCAGCTGTTCTTCCGGCGCCTTTCCTCAACGGCCGTGAAGGCGGGGCCGAGGTCTATCGACACATGACCCGTTGCTGCCTCCATTGGGGCGGCGGGCGACGGATCGGTGTGAGTCGAGGGCGGCAGTCTTCTCCAGGCGTCGAGACTCTTGGCGATGTATCCCTGGCTGACCAGTCGCGGAAGCCGGTTCTGGCGGAGGGCCGACCCGACGGTTCGGGGCGAGAGGTCGGGCTCCACAGCCGCTTCGGTGCCCGCGACACGATTCAGGTAAAGCTCCCGGAGGTCGTCGATCATGAAGACGCTGGCTGCTCCGTCGAAGGCGGCGTGGTGCGCCCCGAGTACGAATCGAACGCCGTCGGTGTGGGTGATGGCAGCAAGGCGGACGATGGGACCGTCGACTAGACCCACCGGTATCGCTAGTTCGCGCGCGAGCGCCTGATCAATCTCGACTCCGCCCTCGACGATTTTCAGCGAGGGCGTCGCCGGTCCTTGGCGCCACGTGGCATCCCGATCGAGATCGATGGTGCAGGTCATGATGGGGTGAATTCGCGACAGCGCCTCCCAGGCCCAGGCGACGGCCTCGAGGTCCACTGGACCGAGGACATCCCAGATGGCATGGAAGGCCACCGGTGTGGTCCGATCGAGGATCGCCAGCGAACGATCGGTCGGGCTCACGTCGAAATAGCCGTCATCGTCCATGACAGCGGCCATCCAAGCAGGGGCATTGCCAGCCGGGCTAACGTCCGCCGCGTGGCTGCGCCCAGCGCTCCCGAGGGTGATGCGGGAACAGGATCGCTCGAACTCGCCCTCCTCAGCCTGCGGGCCCATCGGCAGGGCGATTGGAGCCCCGTCTTCGAGGCGATAGGTATCGAACCGCTCTCCGTGGAGGAGGCTGTGAGAACTCTCGCCTCAAAGCAGCTCGAACCGATCATGAGGCTTCGGGTGCTCCACGACCTGGGAAATCTCGGGCTGCTGGATGACATGAATGAGGAGGCCCGGCAATTAGCCGAGGGGGTGGCGGACGGCGATCGATTCGAGCAGCTCTCCGAACTCGCCAATCAGACGAGTCTCAGTTTCCGGGAGTTCGTCGAAACCCTGCAGGCCCAGGGGATGGCCACTACCTCGATGCTCGTGGTGTCTCCCGACGAGTGCAAGGACAGCCCGGTCGATTCCGGGCCTAATCCGGCCACGAAGATCGTGGCCTCCTTCGAAGCGGCCGGTAAGCCGCGGGACTTCGCCTTCGGAGCCGACCCACTTCATTGGCCGGACTGCAACCCGTTCTTCCTGAGCATGACCGCATCGCAGAAGACCAGCCTTCCCGTCGACAACGTCGACGGCACCGCCTACCAGGCTCGCGTGCTGGAGGTCGTGGGAATCAAGGCGATCTGGGAGCTCAAGACCAATCTCGACGTCAGGTACTTCGTGACCAACGAAGCCGTGGGTATGGAGTACAGCTTCGCCGGGAGTGTCGATGGAGAGATCGACGTGGATCACGGCTTCGTGATCGTCGAGGCGATCCCCAGCCAGCCGGGACGGGTGGTGGTCAGGTCGCAGAAAACGGTTCGCTTCACCAATCTCAGCAACCTGCCTGCCTCCTTCGCCTGCGAACTCGGGTGGGTAGACGTCATGCAGAATATGGCGAGCTGCGCTCCCTCGAGCTAAGGGTGAACGTCAAACAAAGGATCAGGAGACCGACATGACAACAGACAAGATCCCCGACGTTGGACCGCTGGTGGAGGATCTTCTCAAGTTGGCTACCAACTCGCTGCAGCGAACCAGCGACCAGGCCATGGACGTTTGGAAAGAAGTGACCAGCGGCGACTACGAACCGAAGTTCTTGCTGCGCGATACCGCTCTGTTCTGGGCCCGGGCCACCAAGGACATCGCGAGCACGATCGTGCTGGTTCGCGACTTCCTTGGAAACATGGCTGACGCCGACAAGGCAGCCGAGTCGACATGACCGAGCGGGAAGAGGGCCAACTCCTTGATTCCACCCGCCCTCTCATCTCCGCGGTCAACGATTCGGTGGTCGGCCACGCTCGCCACATCGCCGAGCTCACGACCAGGCTGAGAGACCCGAACGACGACGTTGACGCGGGCCAGGAACTCGGACGGTTCTGGAACCGGGCGTTGCGCGACGGCGCCCGCCTTTTCGAGGCAACCTGGACGATGCTGGAGTTGCTGGCGTGGCCCCGAGCCAAGGTACCGAACACGACGCCGCGTCCGGAACAACCGCCGGCATCCAACCCCCGTTCCGCCCGGATCGGTCCCGTACCGAGCACGGGCAACGTCGTCGCTCAGGGATTGCGTCGACGCGGTGAGGCCCAGGTGACGATCGCCGCCAACCGGGTCAGGGTCGTTCGCGATCGGGCCGACCCGACGCGGTTGGATCTTCAGATCGAAGCGGGCGGTTGTCCCCGCGGGCTCTATGAAGGGACCCTGACGATCGGCCTGGCCGCGGCGGCGGCGCCGGTCAGCTACAACATCTACGTGGACTTCTAGCGAATCCGGTCCGGGCGGAGCAGCCCCGGCCGGGCGTGCATACCATCCTCCCGTGTCCACCGGCATCATCCAGCGGCGTCCCACTGTTTTGTTCTGCGATCTGGTCGATTCCACCCACATCGCCGAGCAACTCGACGGTGAACAGTTCTGGAACGTCGTCGTCAACTATCAGGATGCCTGCAACCAGGTTGTCAGCCGGTTCGACGGCTACATCTACAAGTCCCTGGGCGACGGATTGATAGTTCTCTTCGGGCTCCCGCTGGCCCATGAGGACGATGCCCGACGGGCCGTCTATACGGGGTTGGGGATCGTCGAGGCGGTCAAGGGGCTCAATCCGGTCCTCATGGAGAAATACGGGGTGGCTCTCTCGGTCCGGGTCGGGATCCACACCGGCGAGGTCATCGTGGGACAGATGCGGGGAATCACCGAAATCGCCGGGTCGACCCCTGCGCAGGCCTCGCGGATTCAAGGTCTGGCCGACCCCGATTCGACCCTGATCAGTCGTGATACCGCCGACCTGATCGAGGGTTACTTCGATCTGCAACCCCGGGGCAAGTTCGACCTCCGGGGCATGAGCCACCCGGTGGAGCTCCTCGAGGTTCTTGGGGTCACCGAAGCCGAAGATCGGATCGAGGCCCAGCGGGGAGCCCTCACTCCGATGGTCGGCCGCCAGGCCGAGATTCGCCGCCTCCAAAACCGCTGGGATGCGACCAAAGCCGGCCAAGGGGGAGTTGTGCTGATCCGCGGCGAGGCCGGGATCGGAAAGTCGCGGTTGGCCCGGTACCTGCGGGACTTCTCAGCGCGCACCGGCGGCAGCCACCTCCAGGGAAGCTGCTCCCCCTACTACACGTCGACGGCCTTCTATCCGCTGGCACGAATGTTGAACCGCCGCCTCGGCTTCACGCCCGAGATTGACGATCGGCAACGGTTGGAAGCGCTCGAGGTCGAGATGGACGAAGCGGGCCTCGATCGCTCCGAGACCATCCCTTATCTCGCTCCGATCCTCTCCATCGATCTGGATCCGGCCGGTCCCTATCCGTCACCGCGCCTCGATGCGTTGAAGTTTCGACAGATGACGATCGAAGCCTTCAAGGCCTGGTGGAGGGGCCTGGCGCAAGCCGAACCCCGGGTGGTCCTCATCGAGGACCTCCACTGGGCAGAACCATCGACCGTCGAAGTGATCGAGCAGATCGCGGCTGAGCCGCCGCCGGGCCTGCTTCTGGTCCTGACTGCCCGGCCCGAGTTCTCAGCGTTGGAAGCCATCGCCAACGTGGACACGATCGATCTCAAGCCGCTGGCGGACTCCGATCGACATCGCATGATTCGATCGATCGGCACCGGCGACCTGCCCGAGGCCGTCGTATCTGAGATCGCCGCTCGTAGCGACGGCGTGCCGCTCTTCGTCGAAGAACTCTCCAAGGCTCTCGACGGCGTTGTCGGTGCCGGCCCGGCCCAGGTGCCGGTGACCCTGCGCGAACTGCTCATGGCCCGACTGGAAGCGGCCGGCCCCGACCTCCGGGTCGCTCAGGCGGCGGCCGTCATGGGAAGTCGGATCGACGTCGAACTGTTGAAGGACGTCCTCAAGGTCGACGAGGAGGAATTGCGACGGGAACTCGATGTCCTGACCGCGCACGGGATCCTCGAGACCCAGGGCGTCGGGCCCGAGCGCCGTTACGCGTTTCGCCATGTTTTGATTCGGGACGCGGCGTACGAGTCCCAACTCGGCGACGCCGCCCGCAACATGCACTCCCAGGTCGCCGACGCCCTGGTGGCGCGGCTTGGTCGCTCCGAGCCCCCCGACCAGGGGGTGATCGCCCTCCACCTCGACCAGGCCGGTCGGGGACCCGACGCCGTGGGTTTCTACGTGGGGGCCGCCCAGGCTTCCCAGTCGGCCGGTGCCTACGCCGAGGCTCTGAGCAAACTGGACCGGGCGCTCGAGCTGGTGCTGGGGTGGCCGGAGGGCGAACCCCGGGCCCTCTCCGAGCTGATGGTGCGCATGTTGAAGGCGGCGAGCCTGGTGGCCACGGCAGGCTACGGATCCGAAAGCGCCCGGGCCGAATTCGAGGCTGCCCTGCAGTTGACCGACTCGCTGGGCCCTCGCCCGGAGAGCGTGGGCGTGCAACTGGCGATCATGGCCTATGCCACTATCCGCGGGCTGCGGACCCGGGCGGGCGAGATCATCGACACCCTCAATGCCCAGCTCGCCAATGCCAGCCCGGACGAAGCGATGTTGTACGGGGCCGAGGTGACGGTGTGCGATGCGCTCCATCGGTACGGATTGGGCGACTACGCCGGTGCCCGACTCATGTTCGAGCGAGCGATCGAACTGTTCCTGGCCCGGCCCCCGGGTTTCATCTCGCCGCTCTGGACCCTACCCAACAGCCCCCTCGTGGCTGCTTATGCCCAGCTGGTTCCGGTGCTGTGGGTGCAGGGCGAACGGGGACGGGCCACGGAGGCGGCCACCAGGGCTCTCGACTCCAGCTACCCGCTCGGTTTTCCTTCCGCACCTTTCAGTGAGGCATACAGCCGGGCGTACCTCGGGTACATGTACCAGCTGGAAGGGGACTGGAGCCGGGCCGTCGCCGAGTTCCGGGCCGTGACCGCGATCGGCAGCGAGCACGGCTTCGCCATGTGGGAAGGGCTGGGTTCCATCCACGCCTTGATCGCGGCCGCTTATCTCGAGCCCACCAGGGAGGTCGTAGCGGCGATCGCCGGAGCCCGCCGTCTCCTGCTGCAGCTGGGCGTCTCGGCATTCCAGCCGTACTTCGTGACGGCCGAAGCCGAGTTGACCGCCGAGCTCGGCGACATCAGCGGAGCCCTGGACCTGTTCGACGAAGCGGTGAATCTGAGCGAGGAGTTCCAGGAGCGGCACTACCTGGCAGAGACCCTCCGCAAGCGGGCCGGGGTGAGAACCCGGGCAGCCGACCCCGATGACGCGGCGGTGGCTGCCGACCTCGTCGAGGCTTTTCAGCTGGCCCGCGAGCAGGGGGCATTTCTGTTCCAGGTGCGAGCTGCCATCGATATGCACCTTCTGCTCCCACCGGGATCGCGACCGGCTCTGGCCCACGAAGCCCTCGTCGGCGAATTGGCGGCGGTGTCGCTCGAGTATCCGGAGGCGGGCCAGGCAGCAGCTCTGGCGGCTGCTTCCTCTTGATGGATCAGCCCAATACCTCCGGTCCCAAAGAGAGAGTCGCCATCCTCGGCGGGGGAGTGGCCGGACTGGCGGCGGCCTGGCGGCTGAGTGAGCCCGGCTGGCAGGGCCGGTTCCAGTCGATCACGGTCTACGAGCGCAGCTGGCGCCTGGGCGGAAAAGCGGCCAGCAGCCGCGGACCCAACGGACGAATCGAAGAGCACGGCCTTCATGTGTGGCTCGGCTATTACGAGAATGCCTTCCGGTTGGTGCGGGAGGTCTACGAGGAACTGGACCGGGAGTCGCGTCGGCCCCAGGCCCCGTTCAAGAAGTGGACCGACGCCTTCAAGCCCGCCAGCGAGATCGGTCTCGAGGATTTCCGAGACGGCCGCTGGGACCACTGGGTGGCCACCTTTTCGCCCAATGACGAGACTCCCGGAGAACCGGACGCAAGTTCGGGCCCCATGAGCGTTCTCGACTTTGTTCGTCGATCGCTGCGGCTCCTGGCCGACTTTTACGTTTCCCTCGAAGACCAGTCCGCTGAGCCCGGAAAGATCACGATCAGCGCCAGCCCGACGCCCCCCCAAGCAGCAAGCCCGTGGGGGATCGACGCCGCCTGGGGAAAGAGACTGATGGCTTCGGTCCTGGCGGCTGCGATGCAAGGCCTAAGTGTCATCCGCGCCGAAGAGCAGCTGCTCACCCGGAACGTCGCCGGCCTCGAGGCTGCCGGCGAGGCGCTGAATCAGCTTCACCGGAGGCTGCGGACGATGGTCATGAAAGACAAC
>DATEEG010000398.1:0-10478 GCA_035281305.1 Acidimicrobiia bacterium
GGACCGGGCCTGGTCGAAGTCATCTTCCGGGGCTCCTACGAACCTCCCCTGAAGGGACTGGGTCGCCTTCTGGATCGGGCTGTGCTGCACCGCCTCGCCGAAGCCAGCGCCAAGGCGTTCCTGGATCAGTTGTGCAGGGCGGTCGAAGAGTCGATCAATTCAGATCGGCAGGAGAACCCGCACGGTGGTCCCGCGCCCGAGCCGACTGTGGACCGTGGTGTCCCCCCCAGCCTTTTCAGCCCGGCTCCGCAGACTCGATAGACCCAGACCAGATTCCACCGAAGCCGGATCGAATCCCTTTCCCCGGTCCGTGATGGTCAGGATCAGGAAACCGGCCCCGCTGTCGGCCGCGATCTCAACTGTGGGGCTTTCCGAGTGGCGCAACGCATTGCTGGTCGCCTCCCGGACGATCTGTGATGCAACGTCGATGACATCGTTGGGGACCGTTCCGAGGCCCGGGCTCACATCAACTCGTGCCTCGACGCCGTACGGTTCGGCTAGCTGCTGAACCAGGCGGCCAAGCTCGGTACCGAGATCGCGGTCGTGCCAAAGGGGCGGCTTGAGGTCGAAGATGAATCGTCGAAGCTCGGTGATGGCGAAGTCCAGGCGTTCGACTGCCTCTTCCATGTCGTGACGGTCGCGGGCCTCGTCCATTCTCGAGGCCAGGCCCTGCAGCACGAGGCCGACCGCAAACAGATCCTGAATGATGGCGTCGTGGAGATCGCGGGCTATCCGCTCCCGATCCTCCACCACTGCAAGCCGCCGCAGCCTCTGCTGAAGCCTGAGACTGGCGACAGCCGAGCCAGCGATGGCGGCCAGGGCCTCGACGAGCTGCTCGTCTTCCTGGGTGAATCCGCCTTGCTTCTCAGTCAGATAGAGATTTCCGAACACCCGGTCGCCCGCCCTCACCGGCACACCCAGGAAAGCCGTCATAGGAGGGTGGTTGGGTGGAAATCCGATCGAATCGGGATGGTCCTGGATGCGATCGAGACGGATCGTCTTGGACTCAGTGATAAGTGTCCCGAGAACGCCGCGTCCGGTGGGCAGGGGTCCGATTGCCTCCGCCACCTCCTCGGGCAAGCCGACGTGAATGAACTCGATCAAGGTGCCGTGCTCGCCGAGGACCCCGATGGCCGCATACCTGGCCCCGGTGGTTTCCCGCGCTGTCTCGGCCGTCGCCGCGAGCAGCTCGGAGAGGTCGGCGGTTGCCGCGACGGCGGCGGCCCCCGTAACGAGCGCCGCCAGCTTCTCAGGGGTTACTTCTGCCAGGTCCGGAACAGTAGTGAGTCGGTTCACCACCGGCTTTGCCGGTATCGTCTACAGGAGTGACTGGAGCATGAGAATCCTATTGGTCGACGACCACGAAATCGTCCGCAAGGGCCTGAGGGCGTTGCTCGATGCCGAACCAGACCTGGAGGTCGTTGGAGAGGCGGGGAATGCCGCCGACGCCTTGCGCCGGGTCGGCTTCGACTCGCCCGACGTCGTGGTGCTCGACGTTCGCCTTCCGGACGGGTCCGGCGTCGAGGCGTGTCGTGACATTCGCTCGGCCTTCCCCGACGTGAAGGTCCTGATGTTGACGTCCTTCGCCGATGAGGAAGCCCTGATGTCCGCCATCCTGGCGGGGGCATCCGGTTACCTCCTCAAGCGGATCGACTCGGTTGCCCTGCTCGACAGTCTCCGGAGGATCGGAAACGGGGAGTCCCTCATCGACCAGGAGATGGTGGCGAAGTTGTTCTCGGCGCTCAGAGGCGGAGGTCGCTCATCGGATCCGTTGCTCGACAAACTCTCCGATCAGGAGCGTCGAGTCCTCGATTTGATCGCCGAGGGAAAGACCAACCGCCAGATCTCCGAAGAGATGTTCCTCGCCGAGAAGACCGTCAAGAACTACGTGTCCAATCTCCTCACCAAGCTCGGCATGAGCCGCCGCAGCGAAGCGGCCGCCTACGCCGCCCGTGCTGCCACGCCCAAGCCCGATTCGAATCGCGAGGACTGGAACTAGGTCCTACGAGGCGGCGGTCGCTCTATCACCGTGGCGGATTGCCGCGGCAAGCGTGGCGACCTGGTCTCTCACCTTCTGCCGGGCAACCCGCTCCTTGATCCCGGTCAGCATTTGCCGGGACATGACAAAGTCAGCGGGAATGATGATCGTCTTGAATGCTGCCCTCAGCCACCACGGGCTGGCGACGCCGCGGCACCGGAAGATGAGCCTGCTTCGTCCGGCCCCGACATCGTCGAGAACGAACACCCAGGTCCAATCGATGCCGGCACCGATGCGTTCCCGCCACGAAAGCGGTAGGTGGGATGTGGAGTGAAGCACCAGGCACCGCTCCGGCTCGACCCGTTCGATGGTGAAGCCGCATTTGCTCTCGGGTGGCCCATCGGGAATGAAGTCGCCCACTCGACGGCTCCGGTATTCCGGCATCAGTCGGTCGGCGGCCTCCCAGTTACCGGGAAAGAGGAGTCGGTCAACCCAGCGCTTGGTGTACCAACCGCCCTGATGCCATCCCATCTGGATGAGCCATGGCCAGACCGCCGATGGAGGCGCATCGATCGTGGTGGCGTGGGTGGTCAGAATCGATGGACTGCTCACGATCTCATCCCCGGGCAAGAGGCGCCTGCGTTCCGCCCTCGTCGATCCCCAGGTTCGTCCTAGCCACTGCAGACTGAGGTACGACATGGCCCCACCGGCCATCACGGCCTTCATTGTGCGATTCATAGCTTTCCTTTCGCAGGCCCATCGTCGCTCCGTTCGTTCCCGGCGCACCAGGGGCAAACGTCATTTGAAGGAGTGGTCGTGAGTTCGTTGTCCGATGCCTACGGGCCGTGGCCGCCGCGCCATTGGGAGCTGAGGTGCTGGCAAGGCGTTCCTTGGTCTTCTGTCGATAGGCCCGATTGGCTCGTAGGGGCTGCGGAATGAGTTGGGACCTTTGGCAGTAGCCAGGGATCCTTCGGGGTCGCAGTCTTCAGCTGAAAGGAGGCTGTTTATGACACAGCTCGAAGCACCTGCCTCCGAACGGCAGGTTGCCCGCTTACGCCGCAGCAGGGCCGAGCGGGTGCTTGCCGGTGTCTGCGGTGGATTGGGCCGCTACTTCGGGGTCGATCCGGTCTGGTTCAGACTGGCGTTCATCATCCTTGCCATCGGTGGAGGATCCGGAGTTCTTTTCTATGTGATCGCCTGGATCGCCATACCCGAGGAAGGTAGTGATACCACCCGACTCAGCGGTGCCGACCTCGGAACCCGGGGGCCGTTGATCGCAGGGGTGATCCTGGTCGGCGTGGGACTCCTGTTCCTGGCCGACAAACTTGCCCCTTGGTTCAACCAGTTCATGTGGCCGGCCGCGGTCATAGCCGCGGGCATCGGACTTATCTATGCAGGGAGTCGCCGTGAGCACAATTGAGACAATTCCCCGGGTCGAGCCCCGGGTCTCCCCACCACAACCGAAGCGCTCGAGGTTCGGTTCTTACCTTGGGGGAGCAGTTCTGGTCGTGCTCGGGGGCCTGTGGGCTCTCGACCTGGCCGGAACCATCGACGTTCGCCTGGCCGTAGTGTTGCCGGCGCTCCTGATCATCATGGGGCTGGCGCTGATCATCGGTGCCACCGAAGGGCCGCACAGCGGGCTGGTGGTTGCCGGGTTGTTCCTGTCGATGGCGGTCGTGATCGCCGCAGCAGTGCCAGCGACCTCGTTCGCCGGCGGCGTCGGAGAACGCCTCTTCCGGGTGACACAACAGACCAGCCTGTCGTCCAACTACGAGGTGGGATTCGGAGACCTCCGCCTCGACCTGAGTGACCTCGAGATGGTCGAGTCGGCCGAAGTCGCCGTCTCCGCCGGCGCCGGCCAGATAACTGTGGTGTTGCCGCCCTCCGTGCCGGTCGACATCACGGCATCTTCAGGAGCGGGTCAGGTCAACCTGCTCGGTGACACGGCCGAAGGCCTGGCAGTCAGCCGCGAGTACACGAGCGAATCGTACGACACGGCCGATATCCGGCTCAGCCTGATTATCGACGTGACCGCTGGAGCGATTGAGGTGACGAGATGAGACTTCACATTGGAACCCTGTTCGCCGGCCTGGTCTATCTGGCCATCGGCGTCACCTTCCTGTTCGAAGCATTGGGCTGGTGGACCCTGCAGATCCGCGACTTCAGACTGGTCGGGCCCCTGGCCCTGGTGGTCGGAGGTCTGGCAGTGATCGTCGGCTCGATGGGACGGAGAGCGGAATCAGCAGGAAGTAGGCAGTAGGCAGCAGGCGTAGAGAAACGAGGGGTCTCGCCCATCACGGGCAGGGCCCCCTCGTTTCTTTTGGCTGCTACCGGTAGCTGCCTATCGGAAGGACACCTCGGTTGCACCGGCGCTTCGACGACTTCGGATTCCGGAACTAGCGCTCAACGCCTGGGGCGATCCCAGTCTGCCGGGGGATAGTCATGACGAGCCTCAGCCTGGATACGCACCAGGTGAGCTGCGGCGCCGGCGCGGTGTCGAATTCCCATCTTCATCAGGAGGTTGGAGACGTAGTTCTTGACCGTTTTCTCGGCCAGATAGAGATCGTCCGCAATCTCCCGGTTCGTCTTTCCTTCAGCGATCTGAGCCAGAATGATCTTCTCGCGTTCGGTGAGCCGGGCTAGCAGTGGGTCTTTGGGACGTTCGACCGACTCAGGGTCGGGAGCGTGGTCAAACGCCAGACCACCGCTCGCGACGCGCCGGATCACGGCCACCAGGTCGAAATCGTGGACTCGCTTCAGGACAAAGCCGCGGGCTCCCGCTCGGCGGGCCGCGATCAGGGCCCCTTCATCGGCGAAAGCCGTCAGGATCAGCACTTTCGATTGCGGGGAGAGGTTTTGGATCTGTCGGCAGACTTCGATACCGGAGCCATCTGGCAGGTCGAGGTCGAGCACGACAACGTCGGGTTCGTCAAACCCGATCCGACGTATCGCTTCTCCGGCAGTCGCGGCTTCGCCGACAACTTCGAGGTCCGACTCGGCTTCGATCAGCGCCCTGAGGCCGTGACGCACCAGCTCATGGTCATCGACGAGCACCAGTCGAATGACGCCAGTGCTGTCGTCGAGTCCGCCGGCGCCTTTCCTGGGGTACTCAAGCTTGGTTGCCACTTCGGCTCCTCGCTCCTACGCCCTCGGTTCCACCGGTGAGCGCCCACAGCACGTCTTTGACGCTCAGAATGCCGAGTATCTTCCCGTCTTGAACGACCGGCAGGTGCCTGTAGCCGGCTGCCAGCATCCAGTCCGCGGCGTCCTCGATCGTGACGTCGGGCTCCAAGTAGTCAGGGTCGGGTGTCATGAGGTCGCTGACCTTCGTCAGATTGGGGTCGTTCCCCTGGCCGACCGATTTCAGAATGTCACGTTCGGTGATGATTCCGATCAGGCGTTCGTGCCAGGTGACTGGCATGGCGCCGTGGTCCTCGTCGGTCATCCTCCTGGCGGCCTGGGCCACTGTGGCATCGGCCGCGCAAGTGTCGACCGGGCCACCCATCGCCTCGCTAACCAGCATTTCAAAATCTCCTTGTCGCGATCCCTACAGCATGATTCACCGCGGGTTCCGGGAAAAGGCTGCAAAGGTCCCGAAGGCCAGGGTCTTAGGACCCGTTGACCGAAAGGCCCCCGGAAGGTCTCTCGGTTTGCCCATGCCTTCGACCCTTCGCTCACACGGGACTTTGGTCTCTGGCCCGGTGTTGCAGCAACGTGAGACGATGGGCTCCGTGAGACATCGAAAAACTCCCTGGCGAGGGTCGGTAGCGGTCGGGCTGATGGCACTGATAGTGACTTCATGCGCCCCGGATGGAGGTGGGACTACGACGGACCCATCCGAGACGACCACGACGACCGCAGTGTCAACCACCACCACCACGACGACCGGTTCCACCGAGGGCGTGGCGGTCTACTTCTTGCTCGACGAGCTCGACGACCAGTCACCGGGCCCCTTCCTGGTTCCCGTCTACAGGGAGCTTGAGGCCGAAACCGACCTGGCGATGACCGTGGTGGAAGCCCTCCTGGCCGGACCCACTAACGCCGAGACAACCGGGACTCCGGCGATGTCGACGGCGATTCCGGCAGGCACGGAAGTCCTCGGAGTGGACACAAGTGGAGGCCGGGCGACGGTTGACCTCAGCAGTGAGTACGACGACGGCGGTGGCAGCTTCGGAATGTTCGCCCGTCTTGCCCAGGTGGTCTTCACCCTTACCCGCCTTCCGGAGATCGACGAAGTGGCCTTCGCAATCGAAGGTGAGATGGTCACGGTTTTCTCCTCAGAGGGGATCGAGTTGGACGGTCCGCAGCGACGGGATGACTACTACGACCTGCTGCCGCCGATCTTTGTCGACCGCCCGGCCTGGGGGGAGCCAGTCACCAGCCCTGTCAAGGTGGGCGGTGTGAGCAACGTGTTCGAGGCCGTATCCCAGGTGATGCTCACCGATGATGACGGAGCGCCTCTCTTCGAGGACACCGTGATGGCTAGCTGCGGCACCGGTTGCTGGGGCGACTGGGAGATAGAGATCCCTTACGAGGTGGACAGGCAGCAATTCGGTGCCCTGGTTGTGTGGGAATTCTCCGCCCAAGACGGCAGTCGCATCCACATCAGGGAGTACCCGGTTCAGCTGCGGTGAGCCAGCCACATCGTTGATGTCAAGGCGGCTGATCGCCCGGGTCACGCCGTTGTGGTGTACGACGTACCGCTCCGCCTCCCAGCCCAAGGACTGCCCCGCCGGTCTTAGTTATCGACCCGGCTCGACAAGAAATGCGGCCGTCCAGGAGGGACGGGCGGGAGCATCGCCATCGGCCAGCATCTGTCGCCACTCCTCGTCGGTGACACGCCTGTCACGCGGTACCCAGAACTCGTAAAACGAGTAGACCCCGCCGCGCGCCACCTGAAATCGACCATCGTCGTTCGGCACCAGAACGTAGATCCGGTCGACGTAGCCGGTTCCGATCTCGAGCGCTTCCGAGGGATTGGACATGATGTCGGCGACCACTGCGGATATGTCGTTGGGTGACTCCGGAAAGCCCCCGGTGGTCGCTTGACCGGCGCCACCGCCCTCGGCGGCGAGCAACCAGATCAGCTCGAACCGGGATCCAATTGCCTCTAGCCACTCGTTGTCGTCCTGTGAGATGGCACGACCGGCAAGCTCGTCGAGGGCGAGGCGTTCGAAGCGGTCGTACATGGCCGCCAACTCTTCGAGAATCTGGGCGACGTCGTCGGCAAGCAGGTCGCGATCGCCGAGCCCCCGGCTCAGCAGCCGGGCGACCGCCGCCAGCCGGGCGTAGACCACCGGCTCGGGCTCGACCCAATGTCTCGGCTCGGCGGGCACAGGGGGAGTTTCTCCTTCGGCGAAGGCCTGCTTGGCGTACAAAATGGTGTCGTGCTTGAGTTCGGTGTAAGACCCGAACCCGGCGTTGTGGGCTTTGGCCGACCAGGCTGGAGTCTGCATGAAGTCGGGATAAGCAGCCCCATGAGGGTTCCAGACCGGTTGGATGGCATAAAGCCAGCCGTCATAGACCGTGGCCGCCCATTCACCGACGTTCCGCGCGGCCAGGAGGTCTGTCAGCTCCTTCAGCTGGGGGTCATAGTCCGGATAAGTATCAGGAAGACCGGTCTCGACGTGCTGCTGATACGCCCAGGTACTGCCGAACGACGCTGCGATATCGAGCGGCGAACCTTGCAGGCGGCCGTCGACATTGGGCTCGACCAATTGGTCGAGGATGTAGGAGTCGAGGACGAAGCGCACTCCCATGACCCTGATCGAGGCCAGGTCGGGGTCGATACCCACCGCCCGTAGACCGAACATTGTTGAGATGACGGCCTCGATGGTGCTGTCGTCGGCGACCAGAGCGGGATCGTCCCGCCAGCCGGGGCTAGCGATGTCGGTGGCCGCTACCACTTCAAACGGCGTGTAGTCGTCGGCGAGACCCACGAGGAAAGCGGTCGGCTCGTAGAGCTCCTCCCACATTCGGGTCAGGTCGGCGTTGGCGGTGATTGCCTTGGCCAGCATCAGACCGGTTCTCGTCTGGTCAAGGTCGCTCAGCTGGAAAGCGGTGAGGCCGAGAGCCGACATCGCCTGGAAGTAGCGCGTGAGCTCGGGACTGGACGTGTAGTGACCTCGGGGTTCGAACAGGGTGTAATCGACACTCGCGGCTGTGGTCGGAGACTCGGCGACGGCGAGATGCTCCTGGATCAACAACAGCTCGGCTTCGACCTCAGGGCTGAAAGGCCCCCCGTCCAACTCGAGGATCGCCAGAAGCAGTTCGCTGAACCGCAGTACCCGGTTTGCAACCGACGAGATGGCGGTTCCTTCATAAGTGACCGAGTCGGCTGCCGCCGCCTGGTTGAGGGCGACGGCGAACTGTTCCAGTATGGGAAGCAGGACCTGTTGTTCGGTATCTCGTAAAGCTTTGGCGAAGGCCAGGTGCCAGTAGTGGTAGGCGGCGTCGGTGGTAACGAACAGCGGCTGGCGTGCGGACATGGCTACGTCGCTGTAGGCCTCGTGGAACTGGCCGTAGTCCGACTCGACAACGACAAATCCCTGCGCGGCGAGCAGACGGCTCGCCTGCTCCGGAACCCGATCCGCCCACAAGACTCCATTGAGTGAGGAGGGCGTGTCCGGGCCGGCATATTCGGGAGCGTCGGCCAAGAGGGGAACTTCCGGGAAGGAGGCAAACGGCGTGACCGGGCGCAAGCCAACAGGGGTGGTGACCGGGGTTGGCTCGCCCGTGGTCGTGGTCTGACCGGTGGTCGAGTCCCCACCACCGCCCGTGCAGGCTCCCAGCAGTATGGCGACGAGCAAGGACATGACAAACGGCCGTCTCATGGCTCTCCTGATGTACGTATTTGTGGGTTCGATTCTCCTGGCATCAAGCTTGTCTCTGTAGGGGACAAGGTCACGGTTCACGAGCGGTCGATGATCACTGGCTCGGTGAGTTCGTCGCCGTCGATGTCGGCGCAGGAAGGGGTGCCGGGTCCGGGGAGGCGAGCCGCGCCGTCCAGCCCGAAGGACCTCCACACGGCAGCGCCGGTGGCGACCACTTCCGGGGTGTCGAGGGACGAATAACCCAGTGCCACCGCACCGTCACAGGCAGCAACCTTCGCTATCGGGGCCGGGACCAGCCCGGCGACCCAGATTGGCTGCAAGTCGTCGGAGCGGTAGATACCGAGATGGGCGCTCAATCCACTGACACCGACCCAGTCGATGTCGGCTAGTCCATCCCGCACCGGGTGTGACCCGGGACGACGGCGGAAGGCGACGACAGTGTCCTCGGCGTCGAATAGTCCTGTGACCCGGCCGGTGCTCGCAGAAACGACGACACCCCAATCGAAGTCAGCTAGCTCCGTTGTGCGGTCGGTGATCGTCGCCGGGACGCGTACCAATGCCCACCACTCACCGTCGACCAAGGTCGCGTCTCCGGACGGAAGTTCCCAGCCCTCGAAAGTCACTCGAAGGTCGTGGTGACTGGTTGACCCAACTCGATACGCGATCACACCTTGATCGTCGGCGAGGACCTCCAGAACCACCCCCCGGCCGGTGAGGGGACCGCGCTGGTCGAAGAGGAAGTTCCCCAGGCTTGTGGCGACGACGGCCCCTCGGCCGGCTCCACCGGCGACGAAAGTCACGGGTTGGGCGACATGGGCCCCCTGCCCCCAAACGATGTCCACGCCCCAACCAGCGAGTTGTTCGGCGATCACCGTCATCCGTGGGTCCGGTTCCGTGAGGTACTCGACCCCGCCATGGACCGCCACCACCACGATGTCCGCCCGCCGGGATGCGTCCACGACAGCGCGTCGGGCGGACCCGGTATCCCAGGTAGCCACACCAGGAGAAGACCCGGCGGGCAGTCCTGCGCCGGTTGCATCGAAGGCGAGGATGGCGACCGTCAGGTCACCCACCTCGAACGGAACCGGACGGGTCGCCGCCTCGGAGTTGCCGCCGGCCCCGACGGCAACCATTCCGGCTCCTTCGACCGCCGTGATGGTGTCGAGCACCCCACCGGGGCCGGTGTCGCCGATGTGGTTGTTGGCGAGCGTCACCAGGTCGAAGCCGGCTCCGCCGACCACCGCGGCCAGGGCCGGGTCCGCCTCCAGGGCGTGGGGGTTGGCCGACCGATGGGGCCGCTCCGTCAGGGGAGATTCGAGATTGGCGAGTGACAGATCGGCAGACCTGACAACCAGCCGCACGCCTTCAAAAAGCCCGGTCGGATCTCCAGCAGCGATCGGCGCCACCCCGCGACCGAGCATGATGTCGCCGACCAGGAGGATCGACACCGGTGACGTGCCCGTAGAACGACCGGCGCCGCCGGGAGGGCTACTCGGGAAGCATGTCGCCAGGCCGAGGAGGGCCGCAGCGACAACCCGCATGATGGATCTCAAAGGGGACAAGGTCCCGACCGATGGTGCCCGCGCGATCGGGTCTTTCGACCCTGGGAGCGGGTTTGTGGGGTTGTCATGATTGCCCCGGATGAACCCGAGAGGGTCTTCCAGAAA
>DATEEG010000399.1:0-2257 GCA_035281305.1 Acidimicrobiia bacterium
TTGGGCCGAACCCGAAACATCGGGATCATGGCCCACATCGACGCGGGCAAAACGACTCTTACCGAGCGCATCCTCTACTACACCGGCCGCAACTACAAGATCGGTGAGGTCCACGAAGGCGCCGCCACGATGGATTGGATGGAGCAGGAGCAGGAGCGGGGAATCACCATCACCTCGGCTGCCACCACCTGTATCTGGCACGACCACCACATCAACATCATCGACACTCCCGGCCACGTCGACTTCACCGTCGAGGTGGAGCGCAGCCTCCGGGTTCTCGACGGGGCCGTAGCCGTCTTCGACGGGGTCGCCGGGGTCGAACCCCAGTCCGAGACCGTCTGGCGCCAGGCCGATCGCTACAAGGTTCCTCGCATCTGCTTCATCAACAAACTCGATCGCACCGGGGCCGATTTCTATGCCGACGTCCAGTCGATCGTCGATCGCCTTCAGGCCAATCCGCTGGTGCTCCAGATCCCGATCGGTCGGGAAGCGGACTTCCTGGGCGTCATCGACCTGATCGAGATGAAGGCCCACCTCTGGAGGGGGGACGACGGCAGGGTCTGGGACACCGTCGAGATCCCGGCCGACATGCTCGGCAAAGCCAACGAGGCCCGGGGCCGGATGCTCGAAGTCGCCGCCGAAGCGGACGAGAAGCTGCTCGAGAAGTATCTGGAGGATCTCGAGATCACCCCGGACGAGATTCGCCACGCGGTTCGGGCAGGGACCATCGAACAGATCTTCGTGCCCGTCCTGTGCGGTTCTGCCTTCAAGAACAAGGGTGTGCAGCCACTGCTCGATGCCATCCTCGCCTACCTGCCCAGCCCGGCCGAACTCGAGCCGGTCACCGGTTTCAGGCCGGGGGCCGAGGAGGTCGAAATCGGGCGTGAACCCAAGGACACCGAGCCTTTCGCAGCCTTGGCCTTCAAGATCATGACCGACCCTCACGTCGGCAAGCTCACTTATTTCCGCGTGTATGCCGGCAGTCTCAAGAAGGGTGACACGGTCCTCAACACCACCACGGGGAAGAAGGAACGTTTCGGCCGTCTGCTGCGTATGCACGCCAACCATCGCGAGGACATCGACGCGGTATTCACGGGCGACATAGTCGCCGGAGTCGGCCTCAAGAACACCACCACCGGTGACACCCTGTGCGATCCCAACCATCCAATTCAGCTCGAGTCGATGACCTTCCCGGCTCCGGTGATCCAGGTCGCGATCGAACCCAAGACCAAGACCGACGAAGAAAAGCTCGCCGAGGCGCTTCATCGTCTCTACGAAGAGGATCCGACGTTCCTGGTCAGGACGGACGAGGAAACCGGCCAAACCATCATTGCCGGCATGGGCGAGCTCCATCTCGAGATCAAGGTCGATCGCCTGCTGCGTGAGTTCAAGGTCGGAGCCAACGTCGGCAAGCCTCAGGTTGCCTATCGGGAGACCATCAAAGGCCCGGTTTCCAAGGTCGAGGGCAAGTACATCCGCCAGTCCGGCGGCAAGGGCCAATACGGCCACGTCATCATCAGCCTGGAGTCGACCGGGCCCGGTGGCGGCTACGAGTTCGTCGACAAGGTCACAGGTGGACGGATTCCCCGGGAATACATTCCGGCGGTCGACGAGGGAATCGAACAGGCCCTGGAAAACGGGATCCTGGCCGGGTTCCCGGTCGTCGACGTCAGGGCCATCCTCCTCGACGGGACCTACCACGACGTCGACTCGTCCGAGATGGCTTTCAAGATCGCTGGTTCGATGGCAGTGCAGAACGCCGCCAAGCAGGCAGGCCTCAAGCTGCTGGAACCGGTCATGGAGGTCGAGGTCATCACCCCTGACGAGTACATGGGGTCGGTGGTCGGCGATCTCTCGTCAAGGCGCGGCAAAGTGGGCGAGATGGGTCAGCGCGGCAACGCCCGCACGATTCGCGCTCAGGTCCCACTGGGCGAAATGTTCGGATATGCAACCGATCTGCGGTCACTCACCCAGGGTCGGGCGTCGTACACGATGCAGTTCAACTCTTATCAGGACATGCCCAACAGCATCGCCGAAGAAGTCATCGCCACGAGGAAGGGATCATGATCCCGAAGACGCAAGACGCCAGTCGTCAGACGCCAGATAGAAACAGGAGAGGTATTTCCCATGGGTAAGGCGAAGTTTGAGCGGACGAAGCCGCATGTGAATGTGGGGACGATGGGTCATATTGATCATGGGAAGACGACGTTGACGGCGGCGATTACGAAGGTGTTGGCGGAGCGGGTGCCTGGTAATT
>DATEEG010000400.1:0-8173 GCA_035281305.1 Acidimicrobiia bacterium
CTCGAGAACGAGGAGTCCGCTCCGCATCGGCAAGCTCTGGAGGCCTTTCTCACGGTTAGTTCGGGCTACTCCCACCTACTTGCCAAAAGAGCGGTAGGACCTCTCTTGCCCGACATGGATAGGTACGGATCTCCGGAGCCCGAAACCCCCGGCGGCCTGGGCGTACCTGTTTCTAATCATGCAATGATCGCGACCGGAGCCTCGTTCTGCGCGGACATAGAACGGCGATACGGTCGTGAGGCTCTCGATGATCTCTGGCACGGACCGGAGCGATTGCCGACCGCCGGAGAACTGGCCGACCCGGTGGGTTGGGCTGCCCGGGTACTCCTCGACGGAATGTGAGTGCGTTAGTCGGTGGGTTCAGAAGGTTGGTCAAGCCTCGAAGGTAGAGCCGAGCGCCCGCTCGTACTCCCCAAAGTCTCTGGGGACATCCAACCGGTCCGTCGCGATGATTTCTCTGACCACGCCGGCCTCATCGAGGACGTAGGTCGAACGCATGGCCACCCCGATCGCCGGGTTGAAGCAGCCATAGGCCTGCGCTACCGCGCCGTGGGGCCAGAAGTCGGACAGGATCGGGAATTCGAACCCCTGATCCTCCGCCCAGCGACGGTTCGAATGAAGAGTGTCGGTGGTGATAACGAAGAACCTGGTGCCACTGGATTCCAGGTAGTGGAGATTGTCCCGAAGGGTGCACATTTCACCAAGGCAGGTGTTGGTGAAGGCGAATGGCATGAAGATGACCATCGATCGGGATCCGAACAGTTCAGCGAGCGAGCGCTTGGCACGCGTTTGGTCGCGCAGCACGAAGTCGGGCGCCGCCTCACCTACTGCGACCATGGGTTCCTCCCATCACCTGACAGGAAAGTTGAACGTTACGAGAACAGCGACAGGATCCGGTCGAAGAAGCTCGGGCGGCTCGGGGCTGGCAGACCGGCCAGGACGGTGGCTTGCAGGTCGACCGGGAGGTCACCGTGGAGAGCCATACCTCCGTCGGCCGTGTCCCAGACGAAGGTGACGGTGCCCGGGCGGAACCAGCGCGAATACTTGCCGAGGTCGCCGGTCCAGGTCCGGGCGTCGGGGATATTGGTCACCGAGAATTGGCCGGGGATGTGATAGAGGGCGAAGGCAAAGAAGCCATCGGAGTAATAACCCATCTCCCCGTCATGGTTCCATCCGTAGACGTCGAGACGCCGGAAGGTTCCGATCCTGTCGGGGAAGGCTTCAGCCGGAAAGTCGGTGTCCTTTTGGAGCTTTCTGACGTCTCCGGAGCTGCCGCTGAGAACCTTGGGTGTCGACGAAACGAAGGAGGTCATGCTGGTGGTGCAGTAGACCGACCCGTCCGAGTTCAGGGTCTCAGAGCGGAGGAGAACTCCGGTTCCCTGGTCGAAAGTGAGCCGCACGCGTGCTTTGCCGCCCGTTCGGAGGGTGAGCTCGTCGGCGGATCTCCCGAGGAAGGTGACGGCCCTGGTGCCGCTGATCTGATATCCCACCGGGGGCTCGGCAGCAGCTACCACCTGGACCGCAGTGGCCGACCCGGCAGGGCCGGTGATGGCCAGCAGTCCGGCACCGGCTGATACGGCGGGTGCGCCGTCGACGCCGGCGGTGATATAGAGGACGCCGTCCTTCTGAGCGAGATGGGCGGCTGTGTCTCGCAGGCCGACCGGGGTGTTGCAGGCGAGTACCTGGTCGCCAGAGAACTCGGCCGCAGCGGCTCGCTCGAAGTACGAGGCGAGATCGCCCTCGGCGGCGGACGCCGACAGAACCGGCACGACGAGGATCGCCGCTACCACCACGGCCAGGACTCGGGAACGAAGGCTGCGGTTCATCCGTTGACACCCGAATCGATCTCGCCGAAGAAGAGGCTCTCGAGTGGTACCAGCCGACCGGTCTGGTTCTGGTCGAGGGAGGCTCTGGCTCGGAATGTCATGCTGAACTCGTTGCCCGACAGAGCAACTACGTCGGTTGGGGCGGCCATTGCTGCCAGGGCCAAAACCATGGTCACCGCCGCGGCAGCGGCTCCCACGAGGAGCCTCGCCCGGCGAAAGATCGGGGTCGGGACCGGGGCCGGGCTGGTCAGCTCGGAAGGCAACTCGAGCATCGGGATAGCTCTGAGTCGCGCCCGTACGAACATCATGTCGGTGAGTTCGTCGCGGCAGACGTCGCAGCCGGCGAGGTGGGACTCGGCCCGGCGCCGCTCCAGAGCCGGCAGCTCGCCGTCGAGGTAGGCGGACACGACTTCGCCGAGGTGGATTGCCAGAGGACGTTCGGAACTCACGTCAGCCTCTCCCGCAGGAGTCTCCGACCGCGATGGATCCGGCTGCGGACCGTGCCGACCGGAATCGCCACGGCGATGGAGATCTCCTCGTAGGAGAGCCCGATGACGTCGCACATGACAACTGCTTCCCGAAACTCGTAGGGAAGGTCGGAGAGCGCTTTCTGGATGTCGTCGTCGAGGCGAAGATCCGCGAGGACCTCATCAGGAGCCGGTGACGCGAAGCTGACGAGGACCTCGTCAGAATCGTCGGGGAAAGGAAGGGACGGACGGCGCCGGCGCTTGCGAACCTCGTCGAGGAAGGCGTTACGGGTGATGCGCCACAACCAACCCTCGAAAGAACCGGGCTGATATTCGGCCAGACCGCTCCTGACGCGCAACAGCACCTCCTGGACGAGGTCGTTGGCGTCGTGGGGATTGCCCGACAGGCGATAGGCGTAGTTGTATATTTTGCGGCCATGGCTGCGCGCCACCTCTTCCCAGGTGAGGGGGAAGGTCTCAGACATAAGACCTCAATGCGTCAACGTCCTGGGTCCGCCAGAAGTTCCTGCTAGCCCGGCCGGGAGCTGGAACTAGCTGTTGTTTTCGGTCTTGGTTGGCGCCTCGCTGGGGGCTGCTGCCTCTTCGGAGCCTTCTTGAATGCCTTTGCGGAACTCTTTGGCCGACGCACCGAGCGATCGAGCGAGTTCGGGCAGTTTGCGAGCTCCAAAAATCAGCAGGACGACCACCAAAATGATGATCCACTCGGGGCCTTTGGGGGAAAACATATGGGCTAAAGCCTCCTTGGAACTCCAATCTTACCCCCAATTCGGCAATTCGGGCCGAAGTCATCGGAATTAACGCCCTTGGCGAGGAGGGCTTCGAGCGCCCTACGACAGAGCCAGCGAGTCGACCATCTTCTGAAGCCGGTCCCTCGTCACGAACCTGACCCGGGGCTCGCGCCGTTCCAGGGTGTAGATCTCGAACGGGCCATATTTGTCCGTCACCAGCATTCCGCGGTCGGTTCCGGCCGTCGAGAACTCGACCATGAAGCGGCGAATGACGGATTCGTCGAGTTCGGGGTGATCTCCGGGCTTGTATTGATCCTCGACGATGTAGGTGCGCTCACCGGCCTTGGAGGCGACCCAGGCGTTGAGCCCGGCAGCAGAGACCTGATAGCCAAATAGCTTCAAGAGTCCGACGACGAGTTCGCCCGCCGAGACCTGGGCGGGATCGATTCCCTGGGCGCGCAGGCCGGTATTGACTGCTCGAGGCAGGCGCAATTCCGTCGACAGAGGTGCCAGCTCATCGGAGCGGACGGTTTCCGCCACGCCCGGGCGAACGTCGCTCGGCTGCCCGGGTGCGTCCGAAAAGGACTGGGAGAGGGGATCGTTGGCAAGGATCGAGAGATTGAGGATGTTGACGCCCTCGAGCTTGGGAGGAAGCACTCCGGGCACATCGAGCTTGGCGCGCCCCACCTCGCGAACCTCTCCTCGTCCGGCCTCGGCCGTCACCCAGGTAACCCCGGCCAGAGGCAGCGAATGGCGCTTTTCCCTCACTACCTCGATGGCTTCTCCGACCAGCAGTTCGGAGAGGATCTCGTCGTCGGCGTCGGGCAGGGGAACATCGAAGCGGACCCGGGCGGTATGGCCCTCTACGCCGAATTCGGCCACCGCCGGACGGACGTGAGTGATATCGACTTTGGGTTGGGGCGATGCGGCGCTGGCTTTCGCTTTCCGGCCGGTAACCGGTGGTTCGATCCCAAGTTCGGCCTGCAAGGCCTTGCGTCGGCGGCTGAGGTAAATGCTGACGGCGATGAGAATCACCCCGACAAAGAGCAGTCCAGCTCCAATTTCCATATCCCGGATACTACGGGAGATAAGGGAAAGGTCGAGCTTTCCGGGAACCCGTCGCACCACGCACTACGCCCCGCTGTCCCGGATCTCCTCGAGGCTCACCTCCGCCGTTGCTTCGTCGGCGCCGGCGTTGAGCCGTTCGATCATCTCACCACGCGAACTGGGAGGGCCAAACGCAGTGATCACATCGCCGGCCAGGAGGCTGGTGGCCCCGCTGGGAACGATCACCTCACGATCGCGCCGGATCGACACCAGAGTCGAGCCTTCCGGCCAGGCGACCTCCCGAACCAGCTTGCCATCGGCGATCGATCCAGGCGGGACCCTGAAGTCGTAGTAACCGACCCCCGGATCCGTGCGTTGATCGAGGCGACGGCGGCCCAGCTCACGGTCGGTCCGATTGCCCAGCGCCCGGTGATAGGCCCGAACAGCCTCCTCTCGCCTGAACAAGCCGACGAACTTCCCGGAACCGTCTTCGGCCACCACCGGCAGCCGCCCGATGCCAAGCGATGCCAGTCGTTCCATCGCTCGTGACACCGGTGTGCTGGGCGTGACGGTCACGGGCCGGCCGGTCATCACGTCCGAAACGCGTATCGTGTCAGAGGGCCCTCCCGCCCTGATCACGTCGGCGACGGTGACGACTCCGACGACGAGGCCATCGTCCAGAACGGCCAACCCGTTGTATTTGTAGCGCGACATCCGCTGCTGGGCGTCTGCCAGGGTCTGATCGGGAGAGGCGGTGGCGTGCGGCTGGTGCATGACGTCCCCCACTACGACAGTGTCGAGGAGATCGCCTTCGCCGTGGGGAGCGAACTTGATTCCCCGGCGGCGCAAGGTTCCCGTATAGAGGCTTTCATGGTGGAATCGATCGGCGATGAAAGTGGCCATCACGGTCCCGAGCATCAACGGCAGCACCAGGCCGTAGTCCCGCGCTCCCGTGAGCTCGAAAGCAATCATCATCGCCGTCAACGGTGCGCGGGCAACGGCGGCGATCACCGTCGCCATTCCAACCAAAGCGAGCGAGCCCGGCTTCAAATTCCCAAAACCCCAGACCGGCTCCAACAGGCGACCCAGCCCGGCACCCAGGCTCGCCCCGATGAAGAGACTCGGAAAGAAAGCTCCGCCGGCCGCTCCCGAGGTCGTGGTGAAGGCAGTCGCCACGAGCTTGGCGAGCGCGATCAGGACCAGTACCCACCAGACCGTTCCGCCGATGCCCGCCCTTTCGACGAGATCGGACTCGACCAGGATTCGGCTCAGGAATCCCTGACCGGTTCCGAGCACATCTGGTTCGACCAGGCCGATGCCGCCCACCACCAAACCAAAGAGCACCGGGCGCCACCCCTTCAAACTGCGATGGGCCAGTCCCCAGCGGTCCAACAGGTCCACGCCCCGAAGCAGTCCCACTCCGGCGAAAGCCGCCACCGCCGAAAGCAGCAAGAAGACGATCAACTGGCGGGGATCCTCGAGCGTGTAAGAGGCGGCCCTGATCGTCAGCTCCTCGCCGACGATGCTGCGACTGGTGATAGCCGCGACAACCGAGGCGATCACGATGGCCGAAAGGTGACGAACGGCGAAGCTGCCGAGGATCACCTCCATCGCAAACAACATCCCTGCGATCGGGGCGTTGAAACTGGCGCCGATGCCCGCCCCGGCCCCGGCCGCCACCAGGCTCCTGATCTGGTCAGGTCCTAGGTGGAAGAACCGCGAGATCACCGACCCGACGGCACCTCCAATTTGCACGATTGGGCCCTCGCGACCGCCGGATCCACCACCGCCGAGCGTGAGGGCCGTCGCCACGATCTTGGCCGGGACCACCCTGCCACGAATTCTTCCGTCGCGAACGCCGAGGGCCGCGATGACGTCCGGGACCCCGTCCCCTTCGACTTCAGGCGCGAACCGCTGTGCGACCCACCACGCCACCAGGAACCCCAGGGGGACCGCGATCAGCACCCACCAGCGTCGGCCGCCGACCAGGCCTTCGAGGGTGTCGAATCCCTCGCCAATCCAATCGATCACCAGGACGAGGGCGGCCGCGCCAACTCCGACACCCACTCCGACGAGCGCAGAGAGAGCCAGGAAGCCGGTCGTATCGCGGTCGGTGATGACATCGACGGCGGGGAGCTGACGCCAGCGCCGGACAAAAGACCTCACCATGGAACCTTAAAGACTTGCCACGGGGGCCTCGACCCTGGAATCTGGTAACCATCAAGCTCTCCGACGTCAACCAGGTCGCCCTCGCCCGCTTCGTCTCCCGCACCGGCGGTGAGGCTGCTTTCTTCGTCGGAATCTGGGGGAAGGCGTCGTTCGAGTTCAACGCCACGCCGACCGAGTTGGCCTGGGTGATGGCGGCGCTGGGAGTCGCCTCCCTGATCGGATCGGCAGCCGCCGGTCTCGCGGTGGACCGACTCGGACCGAGGAAAGTCCTGATCCTGAGCGAGCTCGTATTCATCCCGGCGGTCCTGGCCGTGACCCTGGCGACGACGGTCACCGGCTTTGCCATCCTGGTCTTCTTCACAGGTCTGCTCAGTGCGCCGGTCTACACGGCGGTGGCGTCGATGGCACCTTTCCTGACCGCCGACCCAGCCCGGCTCTCGCTGATCAACAGCCGGCTCGAAACCGGAAGCTGGGCAGCGTTCATCGTCGGTCCGGCGGTCGGGGCCCTATTGGCCGACACGATGTCGCTGGACTCGATCTTCGTACTCGATGCAGTCACTTCGCTCATCGGAGTCCTCCTGATCCTGCCCATCAAGTTGCGGCCACCGGTGCGACAGGGTGAGAAAGCGGGCTTTCTGGCCGAACTGGTCTCAGGAATCCGCTACTCAGCCTCCCGGCCTGCCCTCAGATTCATGCTGGTAGCCGGCACCAGCGTGTGGCTCGCGTACGGAGCCTTCAACAGTCTCGAGCCGATCTTCTACAGGGAGGTGCTCCAGACCGGCCCGGCGGCGCTCGGATGGATGAACTCGCTGTTCGGGATCGGATTGGTCGCAGGAACAATGCTCGTCCCGCAGTTGTCCTCGTTCTGGTGGCGTGCTCCCGCCCTCCCCGTCCTGGTCGCTCTCAACGGCGCCGCCGGCCTCATCTACGTGGCGACCGATCGGCTCTGGGTAGTCGCGATCGGCGCGTTCTGCTGGGGGTCGGTGATCGGAATCCTCTCGCCTGTCTATCGAACCCTCGTCCAGTCGGTGACGCCGGACCATCTGATGGGCAGGGTCCAGGGTGCGGGCCAGATGCTCTCCGACACGTTGCGATTGGTCCCGCTTCTGTTCGTTCCGGCCCTGGCAGTCGAATTCGGCATTCAGGGAGTGCTCATCGGCAACGTCATCGCCCTTGGTTTCCTCGGTTTGGCGCTGATCCCATGGTCGCGGAGATTCCGTGAAGTCGCCGTACCACTCGGGCCGGCGCGTAGAGGCGACTCAGTCCGGCCGGGCGCATAACCTGGGGTCATGTGTCGTTCAATCAAGCAACTTCGCGAAGGCAACGAACTCGCCACGCCGGAAGAAGTCGAGGCCGCCGCCCTTCAGTTCATCAGGAAGATCTCCGGGTATCGCCAGCCATCGCGCAAGAACGCCGAAGCCTTCGACCTGGCCGTGCGGGAGGTCTCTGACTCGGCCACCCGCCTGCTCGACTCGATCACCACCACGGCCCGGCCCGCTCAGCCTTTGGGCGCGTAATCCCTCTTCCCCGGGGCCGGCGTTTCGCCCCAAAAGGAGGTCGGAGAGGGAATTGGTCAGAGAATTTGGCCGAGACCGAGTTCGGCTGCACGTCGCAGGGCGACGGTGGCGGCGGCGACGTCCTGGGAGGCGATTCCGACCGACTTGAACATGGTGACGTCCTCTCCGACCTGGGGGTGACGACGGGCCAGGATGTCGCCGATCGTACAAACCGGGGGACGGTCAGCCTGGATCAGGTCCCCGGCTTCGGCGCCGGCAGCCGCGAGATCGTCGACCACCACGTAGGCCCGCCGGACCGTCTCAGGTGGTATTTCGCACATCTCGGGCGTGTAGGCGCCGACGGCGTTGATGTGTGTTCCTGGCTTGACCGCGTCGTCGCTGAACAGCGGCAGCAGAGA
>DATEEG010000401.1:0-5232 GCA_035281305.1 Acidimicrobiia bacterium
TCAGTTCCAGCTTCATGTCGGCGATCTTGCGGCCGGGCACACCGGTAGCACGCCAGTAGCGCTCGCAGTCGAGAACGACTTTGTTCAGTTCGAGAGCTTCAGACATCGGAACCTCCGTTGAGCACGCCATCGACGCCGGTAGCGAGGCTTCGCCAGTCGGCGGTCCAGGTTCGCAAGGCTTGCCGGCCGGAGTTGGCCAGTCGGTAGTACTTGCGGGCGGGGCCCGAGCCGGCTTCGACGAGGTAGCCCTCTACCAAACCCTGCTTCTGCAAACGCGAGAGCGATGGGTAGATACTGCCATCCGAAACCAGATCGAGCCCTCGTTCCTGCAGTTTGCGGGCCATCTCGTATCCGTAGGTTGGCTGTTCGGAGATGACAGCCAGGAGGCACATGTCAAGAACCCCTTTCAGGAGCTGGGAGCTGTGATCCTGTCCTGCGCTCCTAGGTACCATGCATAACAGGATAGCCTGTGTAGCAGACGAGTGGCAAGCAAATTCGTGGTCCCAGGCGTTCCCCTTCCTCCACTCGGTTAGTCCACCCGGAAGCGAAGGGAACCCGATCGAGCCGGCGCAGGTTTTGGGCGCTCCGGACTCGGGTCATAAGAAATCGGGCCCCAACCTCCTGTGTCCCGGGACTCTCAGGACGGATTTCCCGTTTGCCGGGCACCACCCGCCAAGTTTCGGCGGAAGGGTTGACCTACCGGGTCTTGAGGGCGTCGCGGATCTCTCTCAGGAGAACGACCTCGGCCGGGTCCGTGGGGGCTTCGGCGGGCTTCTTCATCCGGTTGTAGGCCTTGACGACCAGGAACATGACGAAGGCGACCACAACGAAGTTGAGGATTGCGGCCAGGAATCGGCCAATCTCGATGTCGCCGGCAACTACATACGTCTGCAGGTTGTCGACCTGGAAGATGCGGCCGATCAAGGGAGTGACGATTCCCTCGGTCAAGGCAGTGACCACACCGGCAAAGGCGACGCCCAGCACGAACGCCACCGCCAGATCGATCAAATTGCCCCGGTTGATGAAATCGCGGAATTCTTTGAGCATGACTCCTCCGATCGTCGCCTTCTAGTTTCGATGCAAGCTACCCATTCCACGGACTGCCCGGGTACGGGCGCGGGGGTGTATCGTCGGTCGGAATGACTGTGCGACCGGTTCTTTCGTCGATCGACCAACGTATCCATGGCCAGCGAGCCGTCATCGAGGTGACGCTGACAGCCAGGCATGAGCACTTCATCGGCCGGGCCGAGGGCGATGGAGATCCGTCCCACCGCCACCGGTTGGTCGGAGAGGCCACCTTGAAGGCCCTCCAGTCGCTGGCCCCTCAGTTGGAGCTCGATCTCAGCGCGGTCGGCACGTCCGATCTCGGCAACCTGAAGATCGCTCTCGCTCAGGTCCGGGAAAATGGGACCGAACTGGTGGGGAGCGCCATGATGCTCGGGGGCGACCCGGTGATGGCAACCGCCAAGGCAGTTCTCGACGCACTCAATCGCAAGCTCGAATTGAAGCAATGATCGGCGGGCCCCGGGTCATCTACCGAGGTTTTGCTGCGGACATCTGATCGACCGATCGAAACCAAATTCGTCGATACCTGATCACCCACAAAACGGGCCCGCTCCTCCCGACAGGAAATTGACGCACCGCACGACGGGCTGAAGGGCTCCAGTATTAGCGTGCGCCCGTCTCGCTCGGCCTGGACCGGGCGAAGGGATCATGATCGGGGCAAGTGCGAGCGCGCCCCATGGAAGAGAGGGCTGTTATGGCGGACGGCGAGAAGAAGGTGGGTACAGCTACCTATCAACAGGTCGGCGACGACTACCTCGCACAGCGCAAGCTGCAAAAGAGTGCAGGATGGGTGATGCTGTGGGCCCTGGGGGTGGCGGCGGTCATCTCGGGTGACTTCTTTGGATGGAACTACGGCCTCGCCACCGGCGGCTTCGGAGGACTGCTGGTGGCAACTGTCTTCATGGCCATCATGTACATCTGCATGGTTCTCTGCATCGCCGAGTTGTCGACGGCCCTCCCGTACGCCGGCGGGTTCTACGCATTCACCCGCAACGCCATGGGCCCGGGCATGGCCTTCGTCAACACGGTGACCGACATCGTCGAGTACGTGGTTACTCCGGCCGTGGTGGTGATCTCGATCGCGGCGTACGCCGACAACATCGTCGACCTTCCCAACTGGGTCTGGTGGGTCGGGTTCTATGCCATTTTCGTGGCCATCAATGTTTGGGGGACCAAGCTCAGCTTCCGGGTTTCGTTCGTCGCCGCGATCCTCGCGATGGCCGTGCTCGTGTTCTTCTACCTGGCGGCCATTTTCTCAGGTGCGTGGAGCCCCGACCTCCTCAACAATGTGCCAGTCGATGCGACCAGGGCAGGTGCCAGCACGTTCCTTCCCCTGGGTTGGTTTGGGGTTCTGGCATCTTTCCCGTTCGCCATTTGGTTCTACCTGGCGATCGAACAGCTCCCCCTGGCGGCGGAGGAATCCACCGACATCGTCCGGGACATGCCGAAGGCCCTGATCTGGGGCATCGTCACGCTGCTCGCCTTCTCGGTACTGACTCTGGTCTTCAACACCGGACTGGCCGGTGGGGCAGCCGAGGTGGGTAGCTCGCTCGAGCCGGTCATGCTCGGATTCCGGGCGATCTTCGGAGAGGGCATCGGCACGACGATCCTGGCGGTGTTGGCGCTGGTCGGTCTGATCGCGAGCTTCCACGCCATCATCTATGCGTATGGAAGGGTGCTGTTCGCAGGATCCCGGGCCGGCTACCTGCCACGATCGATCTCGGTCACATCGAGCAGACACACTCCTGCCCGGGCGTTGTTGTTGGGCGGAGCGGTAGGGCTGGGGCTGGCCTTCCTCATCGATCAGTTCATCGATGCTCCCCTCGGCGCAGCATTGTTGAACATGGCGGTGACCGGGGCGGTCATCTCCTATGCGATCGTCATGATCGACTTTGTCGTCCTGCGGGTCCGGCATCCGGAAATGCCCCGTCCGTATCGGAGCCCGCTCGGGATCGCCGGTGGCGTAGTGGGTGCAATTCTGGCGATTCTGGCGCTGGTCTCGACTCTGCTGATCGAGGCCTATCGCATCGCCACCGTCGGCATTTTGATCTTCATCGTGGTGATGTTCCTCTACTACTGGTTCTACAGCCGGCACCGTCTGGTGGCGAGGGCGCCGGAGGAGGAGGCTGCTCTGGTGAGGGCCGCCGAGGCCGAGCTCGCCTGAGCATCGGCGTTTTATCGAGGAGCCTCCCGGCATCGCCGGGAGGCTCCTCCATGAGGAGGCCCCTATCAAGCCGACCCGAAGTCAACCTCGCCGTGTTCAAACGACATCCGTTCCTCCCTTGGATCGCGCTCGACTGAGACCGCTTCGGCGAAGTGCACCATGAGTCTCGTCATCGGTATCGACGTTGGCACCCAGAGCAGCAAGGGCGTGCTGGTCGAGGCCGGGCGGGGGGTGTTGGCCTCCGCCTCCGCTCCCCATCGGGTGTCATTTCCTGCCCCCAACTGGGCACAACAAGACCCGGGTGACTGGATCGGCGCAGTCACCTCCGTCATCGGTTCGCTGGTTGGTGAGGCTGGCTCCGCCGCCTCGGGGATAAGCCACGTGGCGGTCGATGCTCAGGTCGATGGGGTGGTGGCCGTCGACGCCGGCCTGCAGCCTCTCCATGAAGCCATCATCTGGATGGATCGGCGGGCGGTCGAGCACACCAAGCGCATCGAGGGGGCTGTTGGAGTGGATCGGCTGTTCGAGATCACCGGCCTCAACTGCGACAGTTCGCACTCTGCCCCGAAGATGGCATGGCTGTTGGAACGATCCCAACCCCGCTGGCTGCTGCCTCCCGCTTCGATGATCACCTCCTGGCTCACCGGCGAGGTTGCCCAGGACCATGCCAACGCCTCGTCGTCGATGTTGTGGGACGTCACCAAACGTGAGTGGTCGGACGCACTCCTGCAGGCCGCAAAGATCGACCCGAAATTCCTGCCGCCGGTCTCCGAGGCCCTCGACGTGCTCGGTACCGTGCGACCCGAACTGGCCGACCAGCTCGGTCTCCCGGCCGGCTGCCAGGTGCTGGTAGGGACCGGGGACGATCATGCTGCCGCCGTCGGTGCCGGGGCGGTGCGGGCGGGGGTGGTCGCTGATGTCACCGGCACTGCCGAACCGATTGGTGGGCCGGCCGATCGACCGGTATTCGACACGATCGACCGCCTTGTCGAAACCCACGCTCATGCTGTTCCCGGCATGTGGTTCATCGAGAACCCCGGCTTCGTTTCCGGGGGCAGCGTCCTCTGGTGTGCCGACTTGCTGGGGATAAGCCAGGCCGAAGTGTTTGCTCTGGCCGAGACTGCGCAACCGGGCTCGAAGGGCCTGGTATTCGTCCCGGCCCTGTCCGGCTCGATGGCACCTCGCTGGATCGATCTGGCGCGGGGGTCCTTCACGGGCGCCTCGATGGACCACGGACGCCCCGAATGGTGCCGGGCGGTGCTCGAAGGGTGCGCGTTTGCATTGCGGGACGTGGTCGATCGAATGGCGGAGATGGGTCTCTCGACCGGCGACGTGCGGGTCACCGGCGGCGGCGCTCGCTCCCAGGTTTGGATGCGAATCAAGGCCGACACGCTGGGGCGGCCCATGCGGCCGGTTTTGGGCGAGGGAACGGCCACCGGCGCCGCCTGTTTGGCGGCGGTGGCTGCCGACTGGTATCCGGACCTGGTTGCGGCAACCGACGACCTGGTGGAACTCGGGGAGCCCGTGGAGCCGGCCCCGTCGGAGGACCTGCAAGATGCCTACCGCCGTTATCGGAGGGTATTCGACGCTTTGGAGCCCACCTACTCGTGACCCTTCCGGTGAATCTGCCATTCGAGTTGCTCGATTCGCGGTTCGCCCTGGACTTGCTGCCCGACACGGTGGACAGGCATGCCAAACCTGGCCCAATAGTTGTGCTGACCGATTCGACGGCAAAATTCCTAGCGGGCCCGGAGGGCGTCTCCGGCGACGACCTCAGGGATCGGGTCCTGGCTTTGCTCCCCCTGGCCCACCTGATCGCGGCGGGAGGTCATCAGGTTCTTCTCAACAAGGAAACCATCGCTACCACTGTGGCCGCTACCGCGGGAGCCGGGTGCCTGGTGACGCTTGGATCAGGGACCGTCACCGACCTAGGCAAGCTCGTCTCCCACCAGACGGGAGTGCCTTTGATCGCGGTGCAGACTGCCGCATCAGTCAACGGCTTC
>DATEEG010000402.1:0-4413 GCA_035281305.1 Acidimicrobiia bacterium
TGGTGAGCAGGGTCTGTCCATGGACAACCCCAACACTCCGAGCCCGACCATGGCCGCTCCCAAAGGGAGCCTCGAAGGACCGCTGGCGGACCAGGTTGCCCAGGTCCTGGCCGAAGCCGTGAACCCGGCCATAGCTTCGCACGGGGGGCGGGCCGAACTGGTCTCGATCGACGGCACCGTCGCCTACTTGAAGCTCGGTGGCGGCTGCCAAGGTTGCGGGATGGCCCAAGTGACCCTGAAGCAGGGGATCGAGCGGATCCTTCTGGAGTCGATCCCGGAGTTGACCGACATCGTGGACGTGACGGATCACGCCTCCGGCTCCGATCCTTATTACCAGAGATCGAAGAAGTAAGGGAAGGCGATCCGCGATCCGCTATCCGCGATCCGCCAAGCCGCGGTTCTGGCGGATCGCGGACCAAGCGGATCGCGTTCTGATTCCCCCTAGCCTCGCTTCCGTGGAGCGACGGTTGTTTCTCTTGGAACCGACCCGGAAAAACCAACGTCTCAGCTTGGTGCGTCGCCCGATGCTGCTTCTCGTCGTGGTTTTTTCTGCCTTCGCTCCGGCGTTTCCCGTCGCGGCGTCGGCTCCCAGGCCCGGCGACGGTGACGTCATCGCTCAAGAAAGCCCGATAAGAATGTCGGCCCGGGCCGGTTTGGCGGGCTTCGTCGATGCCCGCCGTCCGATCGACCTGGCCGTGACCATCGGTGCCGACGTCCTCTTCATCGGCAGCCTCGAAGTGCGCCAGGGCACTTCTATCGTCCAGATCGCCGTGGAGGTCCCGGCCGCCGGCGAGAAGACTTACCTGGTTCGCCTGGCTCCACCGGTTGGATCGGTACAAACCCGTCTTCGCCTCTTCGCAGACGGTGTCACCGATCCGGCGGCCACGACCAACATCCAATTGCGCGCCCCCCAGGACGAAACGGTTGTCGCCGTCAGCGGGCCGGCCGAACTCATCGCCACGATCGACGAGGCCGCCGTGGCGGTGACCGGCGGGGAGATCATCACTGCCGCCATTGACACCACCGTCTTGGAGTCCGGGCCTTATCCGGCTCGCTACCTGGTACTCGATCAAGCCCGAAGTCTGCCGGAAGCGACGAGGGCGTGGATCAACTCCGGAGGTCGGCTGATAGTTGCCGAGGACGGCGTCTCATCGCTGCAACTCGAGCTGGAGAATCCGATGGTTGCCGGATCCCAATCGGTCCACAATGTCGGGGCCGGCCTGGTCATCTCGGTGCCGTCGCTAGCCGCACTCGACGTGGACGATTGGTCGAAGCTGATCAACCCGACCCGGATCGTCGTCGCGCCTCGCGATGTTTGGCAGAGCCCCGAACTTCAACTCATGTCGGCCGCTACCAGCGCCGGCGACCAGCGGATTCCCGGAATTCCGTGGCTCTTTGCAGCGGTGATCGGCTACGCGGTCCTAGTGGGACCGGTCAACTTCCTCGTCCTGCGCAAAGTCGGTCGTCGCGAGTATGCGTGGTTGACAGTTCCCGCGTTGTCGTTGCTGGCGGTGGCCGGCTTCTGGCTGGCCGGGCGCGAGCGCTTACAGAACACACTGGTCAATCATGCGACTGTGATCCTCGCGGCCGAGGACGATTCGCAGGCACGCTCGGCGGTGGCGGTGGCGGCCGGGACGGGTGGCGAGAAAACCGTGACGGTTCCTTCCCATTGGCTGGCGTATCCAGGCTCGGTGAACCCCGAGATGATGGGAGGCATGCCGGTGGCCGCGGCTGTGGCTCGCACCGATGGCAATGGAGAGTTTCGATTCTCGCTCGAACAACTTGGCGCTGCCGGCGTTCAAGCCTGGTGGAAGCCGGCGGGAGCCCGGGTTCCCGAGGTGAATGCCGCCATGGGCGGGACCGAATTGGTGGTGGACGTGACCAACGACACCGATCTCGAGTACTGGGCCTGGGGCGTCGTCGCCAGCGGGCGGGCCCAGGTGGCTCCCGAGCCGCTGATCGTCGGCGGGACCGGGCACACCGAGGTCGTCCCCGGCCGCCGGGGCGGCAATGAGTTCGGCACGCTCGGGGACGCGGTCATTCAGGCGCGGCAACTGTGGAACGACCCGTATATCTGGTCCAAGCTCAACCTGGGCTTCACGGCCGACGCCATGCTGGACGGCGCCAACACGTATTTCTTCGGGTTCACCGACCAGATGACCGTTCCGATCCAACTCGATGGCAGTGCGGTCGAGGTCTCCGGGACGACACTGATCGTCGTCCCGATCGATTCTGCGACGGGATCACTCGGTTCGGCCACCAGCCATCTCCTTAACACCGGAGAGGCCAGTTGGATCGACTTCGGGCCGGGTTATCTGTCGATGTCCACCGACGAGATGACCGTGGGGTGGAATCTTCCTACGACCGCACAGGGCGATCCCAGCCTCGAAATCAGCAACATGTTCGGGGAGATCCCCCGGCGCCTCGACGCTTACAACTGGACCACGTCCACCTATGACGAGATCTCCGCCGGCGACACCCTCGACCTCGATCTCTATCGCAGCCCGGTCGGCGATGTCATGGTGCGAGCTCGTGCCTTCGATGACGATGACGACCCCCAGTTCCTGGAGCTGCCGATGAGCCCCTATGCCTTCACTCTGGAGTGGAGCTGATGATTGCCACGATGTCCGGAGTCGAGAAGAGTTACGGCACGGTTCGAGCCCTCGACGGTATCGACCTGGAGATCCCGGAAGGGTCTGTCTTCGGTCTCATCGGCCCCAACGGGGCGGGCAAGACAACGTCGATGCTCGTGATGAGCACCCTCCTGGCACGCGATGCCGGCAAGGTCGAAGTGGTGGGGGTCGATCCGCAGACCGACCCGAAAGGGGTACGTCGCCTTCTCGGGTACATGCCGGACTTCTTCGGGTTTTACGAAAACCTCACCGCCCGCGAGTACCTCGAGTTCTTTGCCGCCGCCAGCGACATCAAGGGACCGCGACGCAAGGCCGTGGCCGGCGATCTGCTGGCTCTGGTCGACCTGGAGAACAAGGCCGATGCCGACGTGAACAGCCTCTCGCGGGGAATGAAACAGCGCCTGTCGCTGGCTCGCTCCCTGGTGCATGATCCCCAACTCCTGGTTCTCGATGAACCCGCCTCGGGTCTCGACCCCCGAGCTCGCGTTCAATTGCGAGAGCTCATCGCCGAACTCTCCCGGCTTGGCAAGACCGTCGTCATCTCCTCACACATCCTCTCCGAGCTCGAAGGGATTTGTTCGCACCTCGCCGTAATCGACGACGGCAAGGTCAAAGCCCATGGTGACCTCGACCAGATCCGCCAGGCGCTCACTTCGAACCGCCGGGTGACGATCCGTATGCCCGACGATCGGGTGGACGAGGTTGTGAACCTGATCGTCTCCATGGCCGAGATCAGCGAGGTCGAGGTGGAGAAGGGCAGGGTCAGGTTTGTGATGGCCGGCGACGACCAGGAGTCGGCTCGCCTTCTCACCAAGGTAGTTGGTGCGGGAATCGAGGTTGCCGAGTGGCGGGTTGACGCGGCCGGTCTCGAAGAGTTGTTCCTGCAGATCACGGCCGACGATGAGGACGATCAAGAGTGAACCCCGTCCTCACCCGTGAACTTCTCGAACGCTTTCGCACTCGACGAGCGCCGTGGTTCATCTTCGGATGGACTCTGGGGATCGGCCTGATCGGTTACGTCGTGTACCTGGTCGGCCAACAGGTGGCCAACGGCTTCTTCAATTTGGGTCGTCTGGTCGCATCCGGGTTCATGGGCAGGTTCCTGTTTCAAGCGATGGCTCTCCTGATGATGACCGCCGTGGTGATGGTGGTCCCCGGGGTCACGGCCCTTTCGATCGTCGGAGAGAGGGAGCGCCAAACCTTGAGCTTGCTTCAGGTGACCCAGCTCACGCCGTTCCAGCTCATTCTCGGAAAACTGACGTCGTCGTTGTCCTACTTCCTGCTTCTGCTGGTGGCGGTGGCTCCGATCATGGCCCTGCCACTCCTCTTCGGAGGTATGTCGTTCGGCGACGTGTTTGCCGCGCTCGCGATCATGATCGCGACCGCCATCATGATCGGCAGCGTCTCCCTGGCGATTTCGGCCCGGGCTCGGTCCAGCCGCGGGGCGGTGGCCGGATCCTACGTGTTTGCGTTCCTGATCGCATTCTTCACCATTGCGATGCTTCTGGCCGAATTGCTGGTCGTTCGGGGTGCCGGGGGGGCGATCGTCCCGGCCCGGGGCCGCGAGGTTTACAGCTCCTGGCTCAACCCGTACGTTGCCATGGTCGATGCCATCGAGGCTCCGCTGGCCCTCAGGATGGACGGCCAGCTGACGCCGTTCACCCCTATCGACTCGTTGCTCTTTGCCCGCCAAGGGGTTTCGGGTGGCGGGGTGTTCGGTGGTGGCGGAGGCTTCATCGAGCAACCGGCGATCGTCTCCGACGATGGCCGTCAACTCGTG
>DATEEG010000403.1:0-4624 GCA_035281305.1 Acidimicrobiia bacterium
GGCCAACCCGCGGATGACCGAGGCCAGAAGAGCAGACCCGTCGACCATCGCCGCGTCAACCACCTGACCCTCGCCCGAGGAACGGGCATGGGTGAGGGCCGCCAGGATCCCCGCCACCAGGAACATCGCCCCTCCCCCGTAATCGGCAACCAGGTTGAGGGGTGGAAGCGGACGGTCGGCCGGACCGATGGCGGCGAGCGAGCCTGAGACAGCGAGGTAGTTGATGTCGTGGCCGGCGGTCGCAGCCAGCGGTCCGGCTTGACCCCAGCCGGTCATCCGCCCGTAGATCAGCGCCGGGTTGCGAGCGAGGCATTCGTCGGGACCAAGACCGAGCCGTTCGACAACCCCCGGCCGGTGGCCCTCGATCAGCATGTCACTGGCGCCGGCCAGGCGCAGAACCACTTCCACGCCCGAGGGCGATTTGAGGTCGACAACGATGGAGCCCTTTCCCCGCGAGGTTGGATCGAAGGTGCCGATCGCCGCGAGTGGTCCCGGGTCCGGGCGATCGACCCGAACCACTTCCGCCCCGAGGTCGGCAAGCACCATGCCGGCAAAAGGCACCGGACCGATACCCGCCAGCTCCACCACTTTGACTCCGGCGAGAGGGCCGCGAGCCACCACATCTTCAGTCGGATCAGGCATTGCACGCAACGGTAGATGCCCGGTTGTCCCTCACCCGAGGCGTCGGCCCTATTGCTCTAGCCTCCGGGCTTCAACAGGAGGCTGGTCGATGAGCAACAACGGAATCACCGTCACCGCCACCGGTGCGGCCTCGGGTCCCCCGGACAGAGCCGTTCTCACTCTCGGGGCTAACGCCGTGCGGGGCGACGTTGCGAGCGCCCTCGCCGTGGTCAACGGCAGGCTCGAAAGCCTGGTCTCGACGTTGGCCGGCTACGGCATCGAGGGTCCCGACATCCAGACCTCGGACCTCTCGATCTGGCCCGAGCACAGCCATGAAGGAGCGCTATCAGGGTTCCGGGTCAGGAACACCGTGAACATCAGCACGACCGATCTCGGGCGGCTCGGAGAGATCATCGGCGCGGCGACGGGTGTGCTGGGAGACCTTGCCGAGATGCATGGCCTGGTTTTCGAAGTCACCGACCGCTCGCCCCTCGAGGCCCAAGCCAGGGTGCGAGCGTGGGCGCGGGCCCACGACAAAGCCCGACAGCTCGCGGAGCTGGCCGGCACCCGCCTGGGACAGGCGATCGAGATAACCGAAACCAGCTCGCACGGGCCGGGACCGCTGCCCAGGATGGCGATGGCAGTGACGGACCGGGCTCCGGTCGAAGCCGGCAGCAGCTCGATCGAGGTTCACTTGATGGTCCGGTTTGCGCAGTTCCCGAACGACGACAGGTCCGGATGACCCGCCAAAGCGGCGTGCTCGCCCACATCACATCGCTCCCGGGCCCCCATGGGATCGGGACGCTGGGCGAAGACGCCCGTCTGTTTGCGCATGCTCTATCCGACGCCGGTCAGCACTACTGGCAGATGCTGCCTGTTGGCCCCACCGGCTATCGGGACTCGCCGTATCAATCGCCTTCCACTTTCGCCGGAAATCCCCTCTTGATCGATTTGAACGATCTCGTCGCCGACGGGCTGCTGCATGGACCGGAGATCGATCAACTCAACGCCCTTCCCCGGGACCGGGTGAGCTTCGGCGAGTTGATTCCCGACAAGGCCAGGTTGCTGATCCTGGCCGCCCGTCGATTCCTCCGCCGCGGTGGCGACGATGAGTACGACGGTTTTCGCAAGACCCCCTGGCTCGACTCGTATGCCACGTTCGCAGCGATCAAGCAGTCGTACGGCGGGAGGCCCTGGGTGGAGTGGGAACGCGGATTGGCGATGAGGAACCCCGGCGCCATCGCCCGTGCTTCGGCGCGCCTGGCGGGACGAATCGAGGTCGAGCGGGCGATCCAATACTTCTTCCACCGTCAATGGGAGGGGCTGATGAGCTACGCCCGCTCGCTGGGTGTGGCATTGGTCGGTGACCTCCCGATCTTCGTCGCGCATGACTCTGCTGACGTCTGGTCCCGCCCCGATCTCTTCCACTTGGGATCGGACGGACGGCCCACCGTCGTTGCCGGCGTTCCCCCCGACTACTTCGCAACGACCGGGCAGCGGTGGGGCAATCCCCTCTACGACTGGGACGCTCATCGGTCTGAGACTTATCAGTGGTGGGGCGACCGGCTCCAGGCGACGTTTGCCAGGTTCGACAAGGTGCGCATCGACCACTTCCGCGGTTTCGTTGCGTTCTGGCAGATCCCCGCCACCGAGCCGACTGCAATCAACGGCCACTGGGTCGACGGCCCCGGCCTCGAGTTGTTCACTGCCCTGCAGTCGAGGATCGGTCCTATGTCGATCATCGCCGAGGACCTCGGCATCATCACCGATGAGGTCACCAACCTGCGCAAGTCGTTCGGGTACCCCGGCATGAGAGTCGCCCAGTTCGGATTTGATGAGGAGATCGACACCGCCATTCATCATCCGCACAACTACCCCGCAGACGTCGTCGCCTACACGGGAACCCACGACAACGACACCACCCTTGGCTGGTTTTGGGGCACCAACGATCGCCACGATCGTCGTCGTCTCGATCGCAACCGGCGGCGCCTTCTGGCCCTGACCGGATCGCGTGGTGAAGAGATCAACTGGGACCTGATCAAGGTCGTCCTGGCCTCAACCGCAGAAACGGCAGTAGTCCCGGTCCAGGATCTGCTCGGTCTCGGCAGCGGCGCCAGGATGAACACACCGGGTACGGAAGAGGGCAACTGGATCTGGCGGATGACCGATCGAATAGGTCCGGAGTTGGTCGAACGTCTCCGGCAAGAGACGGCCGCTGCCCAACGGTGAATGGACGCCCGCGATGCGTTGAGGGTTGGAACCGATGACCTGGGATGCCGACAGCTACATGGCCTTCGCCGACCTGCGGAGCCGACCGGGTCTGGAGTTGATTGCGCGCATCAACCACCCCAAGCCCGAGGTCATCGTCGACCTCGGCTGTGGGCCCGGGCACTTGACGGCTGTTCTGGCGAGGCGCTGGCCCGACGCCCGGATCGTGGGAGTCGACGATTCGCCCGAGATGCTGGAGCGGGCCGCGTCGCAATTCCCCACCCAGCAATGGCCCACCATCAAATGGCAGCACGCGGAGATCGGCACGTGGGTGCCGTCGTCCCCGCTGTCGATCGTGTACAGCAACGCCGCCTTGCATTGGCTAGGGAGTCACGAGGTTTTGTTTCCCCGCCTTCTGTCCCTCCTCTCTCCAGGTGGAGTGCTGGCGGTGCAGATGCCCGACAACTGGGATCAGCCGTCCCACCGCCACATCAGCCGCTTGGTCGACGATCCCCGCTGGCGGTCGCGAACGGCTCCCGCCTTCCTCGGACGGCCCGTGGCGGATCCCACCGAGTATCGCAAGTGGCTCCGACCGCTGGCGGGTGACATCGACATCTGGAGAACCACCTACCACCACGTCCTCGAGGGACCCGACGCCGTTCTGGCCTGGGTGCAGGGATCGGTCCTCAGACCGATCCTGGCCGCCCTTCATCCCGAGGAAGCAGCAGACTTCCGAGCTGAGCTCGCCGAGCAGTATCGAACCGCCTATCCGATGGAGGCAGACGGCCTCACGCCTTTCCAGTTCAGCCGGCTTTTCGTGGTCGCCCGCCGGAACTGATCGGAAAGCATCCCGAAACCTAATGCTATGTCCGGCGGTTTCCGCCGGACATAGCATTCAGATTGCGACGCTTGTGCCAACCCGTTCAATCTTGATGCAGAAACCGGCGGAAACCGCGGCGCATAGCATTAGGTTCGCGGTTTACGGCCTTTCGATGGGGACCCGGACAGCGTTGCCGTACTCGGTCCAGGAACCGTCGTAGTTGCGAACCCGCTCGAAGCCGAGGAGGTGGGTGAGGACGAACCAGGTGTGGGCCGAGCGTTCGCCGATGCGGCAATACGCGATCACGTCGTCGCCGGGGTCGAGGCCGGCTTCGTCTATATAGAGCGTCTTGAGCTCGTCCGCCGACTTGAAGGTGTTGTCCTCATTGGCCGATTTCTTCCACGGGACGCTCTTGGCGCCGGGAATGTGGCCCCCTCGCAGGGCCCCCTCATTCGGGTAATCGGGCATGTGCAACCTCTCGCCGCGGTATTCCTCGGGTGAACGAACGTCGATCAAAGGCTTGCGCTCCCTGCTGTGCGGCAACACATCCCCGAGAAACGCCCGGACCCGGCGATCGTCGCGGACAGGAATGGGATAGTCGACGGGCGCACGGTCGAGGGTGTCGGTGTTCAAGGGGCGCCCCTCGGCGGCCCATTTGGCACGGCCCCCGTCGAGAAGCCGGGTGTCGCGATGCCCGAACAACTCGAACACCCACAGGGCGTAGGCAGCCCACCAGTTGAAGTTGTCGCCGTAGAACACGACCGTGGTGTCGGGGCCGATTCCATGCTTGGACATCAACCGGGCGAATTGCTCGGCGTCGAGGTAATCACGCATGACCGGATCGTTGAGATCCGCCACCCAGTCGATCTTGATCGCGCCGGGGATGTGGCCGGTGTGATAGAGCAAGGTGTCTTCGTCGGACTCGACCACAACCAGATCCGGGTCGTTCAGGTGCTCGGCCAACCACTCGGTGGA
>DATEEG010000404.1:0-4597 GCA_035281305.1 Acidimicrobiia bacterium
AGGGAGTGGACGCCTTCGGAGAGGAGTCGGAGACCAGTTTCGAGGTGATGCTCGGTAGGAACGGCGACGATCGCCGCATCCACATTGCCGATGATCCCTTCGATCGACCGTAAGTAGGCAGCACCGGCTCGATCAGCGGCCGGTTGACCGACTGCCGGGTCGACATCCACCACGAATGCGACCCTGACGTCGCGCATTCCCATGGCAAGGCGAATGTGGTTGCGGCCCTGGGAGCCCGCCCCGACTATTGCCAGGTCAATCGCCGAACGCATTTCTTACCTCACTCACTATGTGGTCGATATCGGCGCGAGTCAGCCCAGGATGAACAGGTAGCGAGAGAACTTGCCCGGCCATCGCTTCGGCACGGGGAACCGGCTCGATCCTGACCTGGGGATGGTTGCGATAGCAGAGGTAATCGAAGACGGGGCGCGGGTAATAGACCCCGGTGGCGACGCCTTTTTCCCTCAGGAGCCGTCCTAAGGAGTCGCGGTTTACTGCTGACTCCCCGGTTAGCCAAATGGTGAATTGATGCCAGGCGTGGGTGCGCCCGGGGCGCTCGGCCGGAACCCGAAGACCGGCCAGGTTGGCGAGTCCCGTTCGTAGTCGCTCTGCATTTTCGGACCGCGCAAGGTTTATCTCTTCGAGGCGCCGGAGCTGGGGAAGCCCCACGGCGGCCTGCAGGTCGGTCATCCGATAATTATGACCCGGGACGACGTACTCATAACGTTCCCGCATCCCCTGGTTGCGAATGACACGGGCCCGGGACGCCATATCTGCATCATCGGTGGTGACCACGCCCCCTTCACCCGTGGTGACGTTCTTCGTGGCGTACAAAGAGAAGCAACCCAGCCCAAAGCTGCCCGCTGCTCTATCCCCGATGCGGGCGCCGATCGCTTGGGCGGCGTCCTCGACTATTACCAACCCCTCGGGCGGGTCGAATCGGGCGAGGTCGACCGGCAATCCATACAAATGGACGGGCAGCAGGGCCCGGGTTCGAGCGGTGATCTGCTCACGGGCCAGTTCGAGGTTCATCAAGCCGTCATCGTCCACGTCGACGAAGCAGGCGGTGGCCCCCGTATGGATGATCGCGTTCAGAGTGGCCGCGAACGTGAAAGGTGTCGTCAAGACTTCGTCGCCCGGACGCAGTTCGAGCAAAGCCAACGAGAGTTCTAGTGCCGTCGTTCCCGACGTGACAGCAACCGCGTGTCTGCAACCGGTCAGTTCGCAGAAGAGCCGCTCCAGTTCGATGACTTTAGGACCCTGGGCGAGCTGGCCCGATCGGATCACTTCGAGGACCTCGGCTTCGACGTCGTCGCCGAGGATCGGTTGACTTATCTGTATCACTCGTTGGGTCCGTTCAACGTGTTGGAGTCGAGCTCAGGGCCTCGCGACCAGGGTCATGGTTGGGGCAGCCATCGGAGGAGAGAGGCCTGAGCTGACACACTATCGGGGCTTTTGACAAGGATCTGTTCACGTCTGAGTCGACCCCTACCCTTCGGGGGTGATCCGTCCACCATCCGCCGAGATTCCTGACGCCCCCGGGGCCTACATGTTCAAGGACTCGCAAGGGCGAGTCGTGTATGCCGGCAAGGCCCTGTCGCTGCGCAAGCGCCTCTCCAACTATTTCACCCGGGACCTCCCCGAGCGGACCCGGGCCATGGTCGAGGCGGCCGCAACCGTCGAGTGGATCGTCACCGACAACGAGGTGGCGGCGTTGATGCTCGAGTTTTCCCTCATCCAGCGCCATCGGCCTCGCTTCAACATTCGTCTGCGTGACGACAAGTCCTTTCCTTACCTGGCTATCACTCGCAGCGATCAGTGGCCGCGGGCCCGGGTGATGCGGGGCGCCAAGCGCCCCGGAGTCGAGTACTTCGGGCCTTATGCCCATGCCTATGCGATTCGTTCGACCCTCGACCTTCTGCTGAGAACCTTCCCGATCAGAACTTGCACGGACGCCCTCTTCAAGCGCCAGCAGGCCCAGGGCAGGCCTTGCCTCCTCTATCACATCGAGAAGTGCACCGGCCCCTGTGTCGGCGCGGTCGAACCTGATGACTATCAGAAGCTGGTCGATGGCCTGGCTGCCTTCCTGCGGGGAGATACCGACGCCGTGGTCACCGAGCTCAGGCAGAAGATGTTGGCGGCGTCGGAGCGTCAGGAGTACGAGTTGGCGGCGCGACTGCGCGACCGTCTGCGTGATGTCGAGAGGGCCAACGAACGCCAGGAGGTGGTTTCCGACAAGCGAGAGGATTTCGATCTCCTGGCCACCTTCGGCGACGACCTCGAGACATCGGTACAGGTCCTCCATGTCCGCCGGGGACGGCTCGTCGGCAGGCTGGGCACGATCGTCGATCGGGTCGAAGACGTCACCGAACCGGAACTCGTCGGAAGCCTCCTCCGGGAGGTCTACGGCGATCAGGCTCCACCCCGCGAGGTCCTGGTGCAACACCTTCCCGAGGATCTGGAGGTATGGGAGGCATGGCTGACAGAGCGCCGGGGTGGACGGGTCACGGTGCGGGTTCCGCAGAGGGGATCCAAACGGAAACTGATGGAGACCGCCATCGTCAACGCCCGCGAGGCCTTCGGGCGCCACCGCCTCCGTCGCCAGTCTGACCACAACGCCCGGGCCAAGGCTCTCCGCAGCCTCCAGCAGGCGCTTGACCTTCCCGAAGCCCCGCTTCGGATCGAGGCCTACGACATCTCGACGCTTCAGGGCACCAACACTGTTGCTTCGATGGTCGTCCTCGAGGACGGTCTGCCCAGACGTTCGGAGTACCGCCGCTTCAGGATCAGGACCGTCGACGGCCAGGACGACTTCGCGGCCATGGAAGAGGTCATCAGGCGCCGGTTCACCGCCTACCTGCGGGAGAAGCGCAAGAACATCGCCGAGCAGACCCGGTTCTCGTATCCGCCCTCGCTCGTCCTGATCGACGGCGGTCCCGGCCAGCTGGGGCGGGCCGTCAAGGTGCTGGCCGAACTCGACCTCTCGATCCCCGTGGCGGGACTGGCCAAGCGGATGGAGGAGGTGTACCTGCCGGGCCAGCCCGAGCCGATCAGGATTCCTCGAGACGAGGAGGCGCTCTACTTGCTGCAGCAGGTTCGCGACGAAGCCCATCGCTTTGCCATCACCTACCACCGCAATCTGCGCTCGAAGAGGATGGTCGATTCGGTGCTGGACGAGGTGCCCGGAATCGGCCCCACCCGGAAGAAGGTCCTTCTCAAGAAATTCGGGTCGTTGAAACAAATCCGGGAGGCAGGACCCGACGAACTGGCGGAATTGCTTCCGGAAGCCACGGCGCGTGAGTTGTACGCTGCTCTACATCGGGGCTGAGTCCCCGGTATGACCGGTGCCAATCGGGATGGACATGACCGAACCAGCCGCCTCCACCGCCACCGCAGCTCAGATCCGCCCCCAGGTCCTGGTCGTTACCGGTATGTCCGGGGCCGGGCGTTCGACCGCCGCCAAGGTGCTCGAAGATCTCGGATACAACGTCATCGACAACCTCCCGCCGGAGTTGTTGGCACAGGTCGTTGCCCACCATGAGGTGCCGGAACGCCGGCGGCGCCTGGCGGTTGTGATCGACTCGCGGGCCGGCGACCCGATGGAGCCCCTCACCGAGGCCATCAACGAGCTCGACCGCCAGGGGGTACAGACCCGGGTTCTGTTCCTCGACGCCGACGACTCCCATATCGTCAATCGCTACGAGGAGAGCCGTCGGCCCCACCCGATGCGGCGGGGGAGTGTCACCGACTCCATCGCGGCCGAACGCGAGATGCTCGAGGGGCTCCGGGAGTCGGCCGACGTGATAATCGACACGACCGACCTCAACGTCCACCAACTCCGGGGCCGGCTCAGAGATCTCTTCGCCGAGGTGGCCGGCCAGCGCCCGATGCGAGTGTCGGTGACCTCCTTCGGTTACAAGAACGGCGTCCCCCGGGACGCGGACCTCATCTTCGACGTCCGCTTCCTCCCGAACCCGCACTGGGTCCAAGACCTGCGCTCCCAGATAGGCACCGACCAGCCGGTCAAGGAATACGTTCTCGGCTTCGAGGATGCCGGAGAGTTCCTCACCAGGATCGAGGACCTCCTCAGCTTCCTGATTCCGCGGTACGAGGAGGAAGGCAAGTCCTATCTGACGATTGGAATCGGCTGCACGGGAGGCCATCACCGTTCGGTGGTTCTGGCCGAGGAACTCGGGAGCTGGCTCGAAGGACAAGGGATCGACGCCAACGTCCGCCATCGGGATACCGAGCGATGACGGCCGAGGCGCTCCCGGCCACGCGGCTGGAAGAGATCCTGCTCGATCCCTCCGGACCCAAGGTGGTTGCGATCGGGGGAGGACACGGGCTCGCCATAACTCTCGAGGCGGTTCAGTCCTATGCCTCCGAGATCACGGCCGTGGTGGCGGTAGCCGACGATGGCGGATCGTCGGGGCGCCTGACCTCGGGCCTCGGCATCCCGCCCCCGGGCGACATTCGCCGGTGCCTCTTGGCCTTGACCCCGGAACCCACGGTCCTGTCGGAACTGTTCGCATATCGGTTCCCGGCAGGTGACATCGAGGACCATTCGCTTGGCAACCTCCTCCTGGCGGCCCTTACC
>DATEEG010000405.1:0-12659 GCA_035281305.1 Acidimicrobiia bacterium
ATCGGTCTGTTCTATAAGGGCCTGGTCAATCGCTACATGTCCATCGAGGCTGACGGGATGAAGATCGCCGCCGAGTCCGCCGAAAGGTGACAGCCCGAACCCGATCCCCTTGGGATCGTGACGCCGGGCCTGATCACCATCGTGCAAGTGGGAAAATCTGCGTCAGATCCCCGTGGCAATCTTCATCCTCTCGCTGAAACGATCGCTCGGCTGGGAGATGAAATTGCTGATGGCTTCCATCACCTCATCGGTCTGCTCCTCCTGGGGGTTGTGGCCGGCTCCGTCGATGAGTCGCAGCCGCGCATGGGGGATGCCGGCGGCCAGTTCGCCTTGACACTCCGGCGGGAAGACGAAGTCGTCCCGTCCCGCCATCACCAGCGTCGCTGCTTCGATCTCGCCGAGACGGTCCATGACCGTCCAATTCTTGATCAGATGGCGACTGGCGAAGATGAAAGTCTCGGGCCGCGGCTTCGAGCGCCACCCGCCTCGGACCATATCCGTCGCCAGCGTCCGCAGGAAGGATCCGTGGGAGTACGCACTGCCGATCCGCATGAAGATCGGGAAGAACTCCCATGACCGGAATTCGCCGTTGAACCAGCGGCGGACCAGCTCGACCTTCTTGGGGGGGTATCCCCGTCTTGCCATGAGGGCGGCTGCGTTCTGCTGGGACCAGTGGCAGTCACCGCCGGTGTCGAGAAGCACCAGATGCGAGAGGCTCTGTGGATAACGCAGGGCGTACTCGAGGGCGACGTGGCCGCCGAAGGAGTGACCGAGCACCGCCCACCGTTCGAAGCCAAGCTGCTGGCGCAACGAATCGGCGTCCGCGGTGAGATTCTCCCAGGTCATCGACTCGACGGCGCCGGTGGATCGTCCGTTGCAGCGGTGGTCGTAGAAAATCAGCGTGAACCGATCCGCCAGCTGCAGGAACGGCCGCAGTGACCAGTGATCCAGGCCCGGCCCCCCGTGCATGAGCAGCAACGGGTAACCGTGTCCCGCCACCTCGACGTTGAGGAGCACATCTCGAATCGACATCATCGTCATCGTGAAACCCTTTCGTTGGTTGTGACCCCCCGCCGGGGGGATGAGTGCACCGATTGCAGCTTCTCCAACTCGTCGCGGATACCGGCTGCGAGGACATCGACATCGGGGCAGACGTGGGAGTCGGCCACGATGCCGATGAACAAGTTCCCTGCGTAGGACAGTGCTCCGATCCCGAGCGGCTCGTCCGCGATCAGGGGTATCAGCGGGAACACTTCGAGCATGCGGGCACCGGCCAGGTAGAGGGGCAACGGAGGGCCCGGAATGCTGGCAGTGGCAACATTCACACGCTGGCGCATCGCCGCCATCAACGTAAGACGCCTGAACACGCGGTTGCCTACGAGCACACTGAGAGAGCTGTGGGTCATCGCTTTCCGACGGGTGGTCTCTTCGGCTACCTGGCGGAGTCTCCGGGCAGGATCCGGGTCGCCGAGGCGGATTGGCACCGCCATTTGTGAAATGAGGTTCCCGTGCTGAGGACCGTCTAGTTTGCCTCTGAGTGAGACCGGGGAGTAGGCCCGGATCGTCGTGTCGCCGATCGGCTCGCCCCGGCTCGCCAGCAATGCGCGGACACCACCGCTCGTGACCGCGAGGAGGACGTCGGTCACCGTGGCCCCATGTGCGCGCCCGGCCTGTTTCACCGCTTCGAGGCTGGCCCTGATCAGCCTCACCTGGCGGTCCGGACCGACCATCCGACCCAGGCTGGTCTTGCTGGCAGGCGTTTCGGTGAGGAGTTCTCCCAGGGCAGGCCACGCATCGCGCAGTCGCGCGAAGGCAGCCAGTGGTTGGACGATCACCGACACCGCTCTGTCCAGAGAATGGAAGAACCGGCCGAGCGTGTCGCAGAGGAGATCCCGGGTCGATGGCGAGGGAGCGGGCGTCCATGGGATCGGCGCAGGCAGGGGTGCACCGGCGTCTTCGTCGAAGAACGCCGACACCGTTGCCATCGCAGCCATACCGTCGGCGATCGAATGGTGGATCCTGACGTACAGGCCCACTCGCTTCTCGGGTAAGCCGGTCAGGAACCACATCTCCCACAAAGGTCGTGCCGGGTCGAGTGGCCGGCTCCGCAGCTTTTCAACTGCCTCCAGCAGTCCGGCCTCGTCACCGGGCGGTGGCAAGGAGTACTCCCGAACATGCTCGGTGAGGTCGAAGTCGGGATGATCCACCCAGAGCGGACCGCCCAGCCCTCGCCTAGGTGTCCAGATCCGCTGGCGGAATCGGGGGACGAGATGCAGCCGGCCCTCGATCGCAATCCGAATCGGCTCCATACGGAGCAAACCGTTCGAGTCGAACAGGGTGGTGCCATCGAGGATGCCGAGGGCACCGATGTCCTGGGGCCACCTTCTGCTCGCTCCCAGCATCAATCGGTCCAGCGGAGTTAGCCGGTCAATCTTCATACTGAGGTCTCCCCTGGCGACCTGGGATCGATCGGGGTGAAGATGCCCACCCGATCCTCGATCGCCTGGGCGGCATCGAGGCACAGGTCTTCGCGATATCGGGGACCGATGATCTGCACCGCCTGGGGCAGGCCATCGCGGATTCCGACGGGCACCGCCACGGCCGGCAAACCCAGGGTGTTGACGGCCATGGCCATCCGCAGGTTGCGGATGGTCTCAACCACCCGACCCTCGTCCAGGTCCGTGCCTGCTTCGAAGGGAGGCTCGGTGGATATCGGAGCGACGATGAGCGGTCGGGTCTCCTGGAACTCGCCCCACGCCCGCATCACTGACTGCCGGATCATGAAGCTCTGCTCGGCTGCCATCGCGTCGGGGTGGCCGGCAGCTTCGAAGAAGGCTGACATGAACAGCCGGGTGTCGGCGGGTGCCACCGGGGACAGGAACTCCTGCCAACCCTCGCGGATGGCGGGAGTGCTGAGCATGACCAGCAAGGCATGAGCGGCCTGATCGATCGATGGCGGCTCGATCTCGTCGACCACGTAGCCCGCCTCCTCGAGGACCGCCGCCGCCTTTCGAACCCCTTCCTGCACTTGTTGCGAGGTGCCGTGACCCCCCGGGTCGACGACGAGCGCTATCCGGAGGGGCTTGGGGAGTACGGGTCCGCGAAGGGGTGCCGGCACCGTCCAGGGATCGCGCCAGGACGGCCCGGCCATCACCTCGAAGGCGGCCCGGAGGTCGGCCACCCGACGGGCCAGGGGGCCGGCGACCGCGGCCAACTGGGCGCCTATTGGCGCGTATTCCGGCTCGAGGGCCGTGGCGTGAGGGAGGCGCCCGAGCGTCGTTTTGAGCGCAGCGACGCCGCAGCACTGGGCTGGATGGCGGAGCGACCCGAGGCCGTCACTCCCGAGTCCCAGCGGGCTCATACCGGTCGCGATCGCGGCGGCCTCACCGGCACTGGAGGCGCCCGGCGTGCGGGTGGGATCCCACGGGTTGATCGTCGCTCCCCAGAGTTCGCTCTCGGTATGCCAGCGAACCGCGGCGGTGGGAAGGTTCGTACGGCCGATCGGGATTGCCCCTGCGATCTTCATTCTCTCGACAATTGGAGCGTCGCGGCTCGGATAGGCCGCCGCCAGCGCTCTGAATCCCTGGGTGGTCGGCGTGCCGACGACGTCGATGTTGTCCTTGATGGTGAAGGGCACCCCGGGGAACGGGGCCAGGACCGAACCGCCGGCGGCGGCACGGTCGGCCGCCTCGGCCGCAGCGAGCGCACCCTCGGCCAGAACGATGACGACGGCGTTGATCGAGGGGTTGACGGCCTCGATGCGCCGGAGGTGCGCCTCGATGACCTCCCGGCTCGAGACTTGCCTGGATGTGATGGCTGCGGCCAGCTCAGTTGCGCTCAGCCTCCACAGATCCGTGGCTGCGACAACGGTCATGCTTGGCTCCCGCGGTATTGCCTGCGGCGCCGCCGAACCACCGCCGCGGCGGTGCCGACCCCGAGCGCTCCGAGCGTGCCTCTGGTCCATAGACGCGGATCCCTGATGACGGGTTGTTTCCGAAACGACATCGGCATCCCCGGCAACTCGATGTGCAGCGCGGTGGCTTCCCCGGCAGGTAGACGACTGAAGACGACGCGGCTCGAGCCCAAATCAAAGGTCGAAAGATCGATCCTGAAGACCTCGGGGTCTCTGTCGTCGTCGGGATGCAATGGCAACTCCCGGGCCAGCCCCGGTATGGGTGTTGCCAGCCGAATCGTGAGTTGGCCGCGTCGCACCAACACCTGCACCCCGGCGACGGCCCACCTCTGCACATCGCGGAGGGACCCTGCGAACCCGTACCAGCCGCAGAGGTCGCCCCACGCGTCCGGGTGTTGGGGAACGGCCGTGGAGAACGTGTCGCCCGGAACGTCGAGCACATGCATGAGGATGCTCAACAGTTCAGGCCCCAGCCATCCGTGCGCTGCCCGCGCTCCATTGGTGAATCCGACGACACCGACTCCGTCGTGGGGAGCTACGAACATCTGGGAGGCGAAGCCGCGCACCAACCCGTCCTTCTCGACGATGAGATGGCCCCCGACCTTCCTTCTGTAAAAGGCAAGGCCCACCCCTGGGAGGCGAGGATCGGGTTGATACTGGGGGTCGAACATGGCAGCCAGGGTCTCGGGCTTCAGGACGGCGCCGCTTTCGTTGGCGCCCCCTCCGAGCAGGGCGGCGACATAACGGGCCATGGATCTTGTGGTCGAGTAAATCCCTCCGCTGGCGGCGGTGATGAGGTCACAGTCGCGAATCGGGCGCGGGCCGTGGGAACCCAACGAATAGTCAGTCGCAAGACGACCCCTGACTCGCTCGGATCGGAGAAGGTCTGTCTGGTCCATGCCGAGCGGCTCGAAGATGTGCTTGAGGAAGTAACGGTCCAGCCGCTCCCCACTCACCTCCTCGACGATCTGGCCGAGGGTGGCGAAACCGTGGTTGCTGTAGATGTGCATGGCGCCCGGCTCTGCCACGAGGCGGAGCCCGCCCCGGTAGAACTCAGCAAGCGTTGGCACCCGCTGGCCGAACCCGACCATCTCCCCCACGGTCGGCTTGAACACGCGCGACATATGCGCCACCTGGGGAAGCCCGGCCGTATACGTCAGCAGATGCCGCAGGGTCGCCGGCCGGTGCGCGGCCCTCGCCGGGACCAGCTTGTACGCGTGCAGGTAGTCGTTGGCGGGAGCGTCGAGATCGAGCAGTCCCTGCTCCCACAGCTGCATCACCGCGATAGCCGTGAACGTTTTGGTGATCGAGCCGATCCGGAAGACGGTGTCCTCGGTAATCGGGGTTTGCGAAGCGATGTTGGCCAGCCCGTGCCCCGAGAAGCACATGAGGGCTCCGTGCTTTACGACTCCCACCGCCAGGCCCACCGCGGCCCTCCGATTGAGCATCGCGACTACCTGGGACTCGATCTCGTGCTCGTCGACCCGAACCGAATTTTGATGAGGATCCTGGCTCATCGTTTCTGTCAGCGACAGCGTCATCAAGTGCACCTCCTGCCCGACGAGCCGACTCCTGCCCGCCAGGCGTCATTCACCCGGGGAAATAGGCCGGTCCGTCGCTGCACCGAATACGGGCCAGGAGACCTGCCAGAGGGTCCGAGTTTCACCAACATCCTTCGTGATCCGGATCATCCGGCGACTTTGCCTGGTCGCATAGGGCCGAAAGCCAGTTCGCGGGAGGGCCGGAAACTCCGAAGGCCTGCCGCTGACTCGCCCACCTCGACGGCCGCACGGCGCCTCGGGAACGCGGGTCCAATGACCGTCCCCCAATTCGTGCCGCCGCGTGATCGTGGTGGCCCTCGCTGGCGATGATCGGGTCACTCCCTGAGCACGGCTAACTGACGGCAAAGGCGAGACGTGCGGTGATTTCAGACCTGTTCGGGCACGACCGCACCTTCGTCGGTCGGTCCGACGCTCGGAGAGCCAGGTGCTATTCCGGGCTCGCTTCCACCGGTGTCGAGGCGGAAGGGTGGGTACTCGTCTCTCATCAGTGACACGTAGGCGCCGACCCGGAGAACCCAGCGGTTGAGTCCCATCACCAGGTCGTAGAGCCCATGGGGGTAGCGCCCCGTGAACAGGAGGATCACCACCGATACGAGCACCAGGATCCCAATAAGTCCGGTACCGGCCTCGGCTGCGGTGTTTCCCGATCCGATCTCGGTGGTCCACCACACCAGCCCACTGGTGAACAGTCCCACGATCAGAAGGTGGGGGATGGCGAGCAGCCACCACTTGATCAACACGAGACCTCGGGAGAGGCTTTCAGGGTAGGCAACGTCGAAATGGGCCGGATAGTCGGCCTCGCCCAGCGTGAAAGGCGGATACTGGTCAGTCCCGTTGACACCGTAGGAGTAGTAGGCGACCCGCCAACTCCACCGCATGACCCCGACATTGAACTCGAAGATCGATTTGGGGTAGCGGCCCGTGAACAGGATGGCGAAGAAGGCCACAACTGTGAGGAGGAAGAACGCCACCCACAGGAACGCTAGAACCACGAAGTGGGGGATGGCCAAGAGCCATTTGAACAGCCATTGCCACCGGCTCAGGCTGGGGTCGAGCACGCCCTCCACCCGCACCGGATATACGCCATACCCTTGTACGGACGCTGGAGCCGTCGTGGCGGCAGTGCGGGTGCCGGCCAGCGCAGCAACGACCATCACCGTGGCAACAACCGCAATCATCAGACCTACCGCGATGAGACCGGCTGCGACCCAGACCAGGAGGTCAGTGTCCGCCGCAGCGGTTGTCTCGACCGTCACTCCCTGGCTGGCGTCGGCGTTCATGACCACGACGCTCCAGTCTCCCTGTTCCAGATCCCATGTCACGGTCTGGGTCCCCTCTCCAGATGCAGAAGTCACCCAGAACGTCTGCTCGAGTGGCGCCGCTGGTGTCGCGGTGCCGGACACATTTCGATAGACGACCGTGCCATCGGCTCGAACGCGTGAGACTTCCGAAACTGCGACACCATCGAGGTAGGTCGCGACCGCGTCGGATGGTCCGATTCCCACGAAGACCGGCTGGCCCTCGGTCGGGTCGATGTCGAGCCGGACCGTTGCGAGACGGCCAGACGGAAACCAGTCGCCCGGTCGGGCGCCCAGGTCGATATCGGCCGACGTGACCGCATAAGACCCGGTAGCCAACGTGAACTCATCGGTCGTGAAAAAGCCACTGGAGTCGCGCTGGGTCTCGTTGGCCCAAAGCAGCCCTCCTCCCCCGATGACGAGCCCGATGGCAAACAGGCCAATCAGCGTTCCAATGATGACGATTGCGATTCTTGCTTTGCTCATAACGCTCTCGATTCTCTCGATGGTTCTGCGGCTGCAATAGGGCCTTTAGCCCTTGGCATCCGGGAACCGGATCGATAGATGTGTCGCCTCGACCGCCGGACCGGCCAGTTGCCTCTCAATGCCCCACGGGGGTTGATCCAGGTTCTGTTGAACCGAGCAAGCCGGGAGGGCAATGCCATCAGGACACCGTCACGACCGTCTTACCACGGGCGTGCCCTTCGGCCTGATAGGCGAGTGCGTCGACTGCTTCAGCAAGTGTGAAGCGGCGATCGATAACCGGACGAACCTGTCCGGCGTCCACCATGGTGGCCAGGGTGGCACTGTCGGCGCTGTTGGCCTGTGCGGTTCCGGCGGCGAATCGCTGGCTCCAGAACCTCGACATCACCGCACCGCCGATCATCCGGTCGGCGGGACGGAACCACTTGCCCTTCTTGCCGGTGATCATCACAAACACGCCATTGTCGGCGAGCATGCGACGCGAGGCGCGGAGGCTCTTGCTCCCAGCGTTGTCGAAGAAGACGTCGAACTTGTCGTCGAGACTGGTGAGGTCTTCCTTCTTGTAGTCGATGACCCTGTCTGCCCCGAGGGACTTTGCTGTCTCGACATTGGCCGTGCTGCAGACAGCCGTGACATGGCTGGCGCCCAGGGCCTTGGCGATCTGAATGGCGAAAGAACCGACGCCGCCGGAGGCACCATTGATGAGAACCCGGTCTCCTTCTTTCATCTTCGCCCAGTCACGCAGACCCTGGAGCGCCGTCAGTGCGGCGACCCCGAGAGTGGCTGCCCCATCGAGAGGGATCGATCCCGGAGCATGGGCGAGGTGTGTCGCCTTCACTGCCACATACTCGGCGAAGCCGCCCCCACCGATCTCGCCAAACACCCTGTCACCGATTTCGAACTCCGACACGTCTGCCCCGACCTCGACCACCGTCCCCGCCACGTCGGCGCCGGGAACGACGCGTTTCGGACTGCGGAGTCCGGAAGTAAGCCGGAGGAAGTACGGGTGGCCGGTCATGAAATGCCAGTCGAGAGCGTTGGTCGAAGACGCGGCCACTTCGACGAGCACCTGATCGGGTTCGGGGGTGGGGATCGGGAGCGAGGCGATCTCGATCACGCGGTGGGCGTCTTCGCCGTACGCGATCTGCACGGCGGCCGTCATCGTCTTTCTCTTTTGGGTGCTGGTCTGGGGTCCCTCGACGTTTCCTGCATGTAATACGTGGGCGCTGCCGTACCCGGTTTGGTCGACAGCCCGCATCGTGGAACTCCGGACACCACCATCTTGGGGGTTGTCGACACTGCCTTCCGAGGGCTTGGGGTACGACGTCACTCCTGGTCTGTTCATTTCTTTCTCTTCCTTCCTTGAAAGTCTCTTGGAATCCGGACTGCTGTCTGCGCCGCTTCTGTCCGCGGAAAGACCTGTCATGTCGATGATGAGGTCCTCACGGATCTCTACGGCCCTGGACGAACAGGCAGGACGTCGCGGGCGCTGGTCACTTCGTTCCCATCCTCTGTCTTTGAGAACTCCGCGGGGCGGTGCCTTGATTTCGGTTCCCATCATTCCTCCTCGGTCGTAGGTTCCGGTGCCAGGACGGTCAGCTGCTTCGAGCGCGTACCAGCCGCACGCCGGTCGCCAGGAGCCACACGAGCCACGCGGCGAAGCCCAGCAGCCCCACAAACAGGAGCGCCGAGCCGTCCGCGATCGTGAGGCTGCCCACTCCGGCTGCGAGCAGCAGGCCTCCCCCGGCCACGCCGAGCTGAAGTTGCCACGGCGGCGTCAGCCGGCTCGCGTGCGCCGCCAGCGCAGCGCCGATGAACGTGGTCGCGAGTGCCGGCAACGCCAGCGCGAACGCTGCTGCGTGCAGCTGCCAGGCCAGCTCGAACGCGGGGCTCGGCTCAGTGAGGCCGCCGGCGGAGAGCACGAGTCCGATCTGCAGAACGTTGACAAGTGCGATGCTCGCCGAGAAGGTCGCACCGGCGGCGATCGCAAGGCGCGACCACTCCGCGCCTGCACCCCCGCGACGCCCGACCAGCCCGTGGAGACCGGTGACGAACACGAGCAGCAGCGGAAGGTACACCGCCACCAGGCCGACCGCGATCGCGACCGCGCCGCGGTTGTGGTAGTGGGCGAGCACCTCCTCGATCGGGTCCCCGAAGACGGGGGCCCCCGCCACGCCCAGCACCGCGTTCTCGATCACGAACGACGCTGCGAACGCGATCGCTGCGGCGCCGACGACCCGGTCTCGAAGGGCCCGGCTCCTGGCTACCGGCGCGTCCTCCAACCCTCGTCGATGCTCCTTGTCTGATCTCGTCGCGTTTTGCATGTTCTTCCTCCTATGAATCGGATTACTTTGTACACTGTACGATTACATAGTAAACTTGTCAATTCGTGACACCGAAAGCCAACACCCCCCGCCAACCACTGACCAAGGAACGGATCCTCCAAGCCGCGGTCGAGGTCGCCGATCAAGACGGACTCGGCGCTCTCACCATGCGTCGACTGGGCACCGAACTCGGCTTCGAGGCGATGGCGATCTACAAGCACGTCGCCAACAAGGAAGAGATCCTCGAAGGCATGCTCGAGCTGGTCGTAGGCCAGATCGAGATTCCGGAAGAGGGCGCCGACTGGAGGGACGCCATGAGACGCCGGGCGGTCTCGGCGAGGAAGGTGTTCTCACGCCATTCATGGGCGATCGCGCTACAGGAAGCCGGCACCGCCACCGGATCCACCACCCTGCGCTACAGGAACGCCATCCTCGGAAACCTCCGATCCGCAGGGTTCCCCATGGAATATGTCGCCCACGCCTTCTCGCTACTCGACAGCTACGTGTACGGACAGGTCATCCAGGAGATCAGCCTGTCCTTCGACACCTCAGGAGAAACCACCGGGGGGGCAAGATCCACCCTCGAGCAGACCACGATGGACGACTACCCGCATCTCGCCGCGATGTACGAACACGCCCTCACCCACGACTACAGCTTCGACGGCGAATTTGAGTTCGGCCTCGACCTCATCCTCGACGGGTTGGAACGACACCGCGCTAAGCCGCCTAGCTAGCCACCGAATCCGAGGGAAGACGATCCACAGCATCCACTCTGACTCTCGCGGTACGAGTTCACCGGAGGAGCCGGAGAGCTACCTCGGCTGGTCCGAAGCCGGAGCTTGGGGTTATCGGTCTTCGCTCTTCCATTCTTATCCGAGGACCTAAAGCCAAGTTCGACAGGGTTTGCGAATGTCTGACGAAAGGGTCGATCCAGGTACGTGAGACAAGCACCCGCTGAGGCCTCCGGCGGACCGGGAATCTGAGCTCCGGTGGGATCGCTGCCGGCATAGGGCTTCTCCGCTGCGGGACTTAGACGTCGGAAAACCCAGGCAATGCCTGGGTTTCCAGTAGTAGCGGGGGTGGGATTTGAACCCACGACCTTCGGGTTATGAGCCCGACGAGCTACCAGACTGCTCCACCCCGCGTCGTGTAACACTCATGGTAGGCCCCGGCCGATGACTATGACAAGGCCGCCCGGAGGGCTCCCCGGGCCTACGATCCCGACATGAACTCGCCGTCCCTTCCTGTGCTGATACTCACCGGACTCGGAACGATCATCGCCCTTCTGGGGTTGTTTGCAGCCGGAAACGTCCTGCTCGTCATCGTGGGCCTGGTCGCCATTGCCGCAGCCGGCGCTTTGCACGTCGCCGAACAGCGTCGTCGATGAAGTCCCTCAGCCCGGGATCGACAGTTCGATCCCGCTCGGAAGAGTGAGTTCGAAGAGACTCCCGCGGGCCTCCTGGCTATAGACCAGGTCGCCGCCCATGAGGCGGGCCAACTGTCTCGAGACGGTCAATCCCAAACCGATCGATGCAGGTTGTCCTACTGCGGCGGCTCCGTGGAAGTACGGCTCGAACAGATGCTCCCGATCCATCAGAGGTATCCCGGGCCCGTCATCGACGACTTTGACGGTGACCGTCTGATCGCTCGGCACAATCTCGACAACAACCTCCGAACCCCCGTACCGAACGGCGTTGACGAGAAGATTGCGAAGAATCTGCCTTACGCGAAGCCGATCACCCCTGGCCACCGCCGTCACCTGGGGCAACCGAATCGCTTCTCTTCGGGCCGAAAGAGCTTGTGAGGCCGCTTCTATTTCGGCCCTGAGATCCACGCGCTCGGCCAGAACTCTGACCCGTCCGATCTCCGCTCGAGCAGCCACCAAGAGATCATCGATGATGGCGGCCACATCACTCGACTGCTCGGCAATGATCCTCGTTATTGCCGCGGCCTCCTCGGCTCCGAACTGATCGGGGTGGTCACTGAGTTTTCTGGCGAAACCCACGACGGCGGTGAGCGGGGTGCGCAACTCGTGACTGACACTGGCGATGAACTCGTCCTTGGCTCGCACCAATCGCTCTAGCGCGGTGTTGGTCCTGATCAACTCCAGGGCCTTCTCTTCGGTCTGGTCGGCGACCATTGAGGCCAGCATTTCCCGCTCCCGTTGCAGTGTCACCGTCAAACGCCTGGTATCGAGGAGGCGACCGACTCTGAGACTCAACTCTTCGAAGTCGATCGGCTTCACGAGGAGGTCGGTTGCTCCCGCTTTGAGAGCCTGCCGTCGTTCGAGCGCGGTCAAGTCACTGGTCAACAACAAGAACGGGATGAAGACATCCACGGGCACGAACCCGCGGAGATGCTCCAGCAGCTTCCAGGTCTCGACCCGGGGCAGGTGGAGGTCGATCAGGACCAGGTCGGGCTCGCGACCGATGAAGAAGCTCTCCGCCTGCTGGGGGTCAGAGGTGAGGTTTACCCTCCGGTAACCGTCCGAATTGAGCGCCTGCTGCAAAAGGCGAAGACTGGTTGGGTCGTCGCCGATCACGACGATGTGTGACTCGGTCAGGAATCCGTCCAAACTCACCTCGGCCGCTGGTACTGAGTATTGATCGGCAGGGGGCGATGTCTTGAATAGCCCAAAAAGAGTCAGGCGGGGCCCTCGACAGGGGATGGTTTAACCGACCGCCACTGACCGATTGGCCTCACCGCCGGTGGACAAGGTGTCGAGCGCCTGCTGAATGAGGCTGCGGGCCTGATCTACCAGTTGCTGGTAACGGGCCAGGTCGCCCGACCGCAGTGCGGCGTCGGCCTCGCTGAAGGCCACTTCGGCGGCTTCCAGCAACTGCGCGGCATCGCCCTCAGTGGGCGGTTCGGACGGTTCGGACGGGGCCGTTCCTCCGTTGAAGATCACGTCGAGGACACCCTGGAGGGACCCACCCCACTCGATTCGCTCCCCGTAGACCACGATTACTCGTTCGAAACCGGGCAGCCCACCGGCCTCGGCCTCGAGGAAGACCGGCTGAACGTAAAGCAGGGATTCGCCGACTGGCACGATTGTGATGTCCCCCTGGATGACCCTCGA
>DATEEG010000406.1:0-9904 GCA_035281305.1 Acidimicrobiia bacterium
GGACCATCAGAAGCAGGCGACCGAGTCTGGTCACTGGCCGCTCTACCGCTACGACCCTGCTCTGGAGGCGCAGGGAAAGCCAGGCCTGCGCCTCGACAGCAGGGCTCCGAGCATCCCCTTCAAGGAATTCGCCCGAACTGAAGCTCGCTTCGACATGCTGGCCCGGGCCAATCCCGAAAGAGCCGAGGAGCTGTTCGCTCTGGCGCAGAAGGACATAGACAACCGTTGGCATTTTTACGAGCAGCTGGTGGAAGTCCACCGCACCGCCGAGTACAGCGAGCTGGAGGATCGATGACCGTGGACCTCACTACCAAATACCTGGGCTTGAGCCTCACCCATCCCGTGGTCCCGTCCGCTTCGCCGCTCACCGCCGACCTGGACCATCTTTCGCGTCTGGCCGAGGCGGGAGCGGCGGCGGTAGTGCTGCCTTCCTTGTTCGAGGAGCAGGTCGAGCACGAGGCCATGGCGATTTACCACGGCACTGAATGGGCGAGCGGGTCTTTCGCCGAAGCTAGTGATGGCTACTTCCCGGAGATGAACGACTACAACACCGGGCCCGACAGCTACCTCGAATTGATCCGCGCTGCCAAAGCGGAGCTTTCGATTCCCGTGATAGCAAGTCTCAACGGGACCACCAGGGGGGGTTGGACTCTCTACGGCCGGGTTCTGGCTGACGAAGGTATCGACGCCCTGGAGTTGAACATCTACCAGGTAGCGGCCGACGCCCTGGTCTCCGGCAATGAGATCGAGAGCCGGTACCTCGGATTGGTCGAGTCGGTCCGTCGTGTCGTCGATGTGCCGCTGGCGGTGAAGGTGGGCCCTTTCTTTTCATCCATGGCGCACATGGCACGACGCTTCGTGTCGGCCGGGGCTGATGGCTTGGTGCTCTTCAATCGCTTCTACCAACCAGACATCGACCTCGACCGCTTGGAGGTGGTGCCCAACCTGGTCCTGTCAACGCCCGCTGAGCTTCGTCTCGTGTTGAGATGGATAGCGATTCTGCACGGACGGGTCGATTGTTCTCTGGCCGCAACGACGGGCGTCGATGGGCCGGAGGAGGCCATCAAGCTGATCCTGGCGGGAGCGGACGTCGTGATGATGGCTTCGGCCCTCCTTCGCCATGGTCCCGACCGGCTCCGACAGACCCTCGATGGCCTCAGTTCCTGGTTGGTTGAGCATGAGTACGAGTCCTTGGCGCAAGCCCGGGGCTCCCTCAGCCAGAAGTCGGTGGCGGACCCCTCCTCGTATGAGCGCGCCAACTACATGCGAACGCTGGTGTCATATTCGCCGGACTGGTGAAGCGGGTCGGTTTCTTCCTGAAGGGGGTTGTGTCCGCTGGGCCAAGGCTCCGGCTGCGCCGGCGGGTCCTATGGCCCTTGCGGGCGAGGCCGGCCTCCCGAATGCTGGTCATGTCTAGATAGGAATGGCATGATTCGTTCAAGAACTCTCTTGCTCGTAGCCGCCCTGCTGTTGCTGGCGGGAGGCTGCTCGACTTTCGAAACGACCGGGGGCCGCATCGTGGGCTCCGGCGTCATGACCTCGGAGACCCGGCCGCTGGCCGATGTCAGGGGTGTCAGGCTCGCCTCGATAGGAGCGGTCGAAGTGATTGTCGGCCCCGATCAGTCGATCGTCATCGAGGCCGAAGACAACCTCATTCCCTTCATCACCACGGAAGTCTCCGACGGAGTCCTCACGATCGGGACCCGGGACGAGACCTCGCTGGAACCGACTCGTTCACTTCGTTTCATCGTCACCGTCGGTCGGGTCGAACTTGCCGAGATCTCGGGGGCAGGGACCCTCTCGATCGATGATCCAGAGAACGATCGCATCGATCTTTCGGTGCCCGGGGCGGGGACCATATCGGTGTCGGGCGAGGTAGACCAGTTGACCGCGTCGATCAGCGGTACCGGCGCGGTCGAGGCTGCCCGTCTGGCTGCCGATGATGTGGTCGTCGAGGTGTCGGGAGCGGGAAGCGCCACGGTGTGGGCACTCAACACCCTTGATGTCACGCTCTCGGGGGTGGGAAACGTCTCCTACTGGGGCGAACCTACCGTCGACCAGACCATCACCGGCATAGGGGACCTGAGATCTCTGGGCGACCGATGATCGGGTCCTGTTCGTAGACCGGGCTCACCGGGAGGTCGCCCTCATTCCGATCTGGGAACAGCGGCCGGGGTGAAGGGCTGCAATCATCGACGGGAAGAGGAATCAGTTGAAGGCCAACGACCCTAGCCCCAGGTCCGGGAAGGCTGACACGCCACAGCATCCGATGGCGGGCGTCGACAGCTTCTCGCCTGGGGAGATAGCGCTTCTCGTCCAGACCCGAGGCGTTGCCAAAGCGGGCGCTCCGGCCCTCACGTTGCTCGTCCTCGGCGTCGTCGCCGGAGCGTTCATCGCCCTGGGGGCGGTCTTCTCGACCGTAGTCAGCACGCGCTCGAGCCTGGGAGATGGGCCGACACGACTGCTGGCAGGGGCGGCGTTCTCCCTCGGGTTGATACTGGTCGTGGTGGCGGGGGCGGAACTGTTCACCGGCAACAACCTGATTGTGATGAGCTGGGTCAGCCGCACGATCACCCTGTCCAGGCTGCTCAGAAACTGGGCGATCGTCTACGTCGGAAACGCTGTCGGCGCGCTTTCGGTGGTGATGCTCGTGTACCTGTCCGACTGGTGGGTCGTCGCCGACCATTCGATGGGCGCGACCGCGCTCTCGATCGCGGCGTCGAAAGCCGGCCTGTCCTTTGACGTGGCATTCGTGCGGGGAATCCTCGCCAATGCGCTCGTCTGTTTGGCCGTGTGGCTCGCTACGGCGGGCCGCAGCCTGACCGACAAGGTACTGGCGATCATGTTTCCCATCTCGGCCTTCGTCGCCGCGGGGTTCGAGCACAGCATCGCCAACATGTACTTCATCCCGCTCGGCTTGCTGCTGTCCAACCAGCCGGCAGTGGTCGCAGCCGCCAACCTCCCCCCAGACCGTCTCGGGGGCCTCGACGGCGCCGGGCTTCTCACCAACCTCACTGCAGCCACCCTTGGCAACGTCGTGGGCGGCGCCGTCCTGGTCGGCCTCGTCTACTGGTTCGTCTACCTCCGGCCTCGATCAGCTTCCAAGTCGTGATCCGGTGACCGGTCGGCCTTCACGCAGTCAAGGGCCTTCGCCCTCGAGCCGGGTTCCCGACACAGGGACGTGGGTCGTTGGTTCGATCATGAGCGCACCGCCGCCGGTCTGCGACGGGGAACTTTCGATCCGGGAGGCAAGTCGCATGATGGCGAGCCATCGCGCGATTGTGGTCCGTACCCCAACCGGCCTCGGGATCGTCACCGACTCAGACCTTCGTCGGCGAGTCGTCGCTGAAGGATGGACGTCAGATCGGCCGATCGCCGATGCAATGACCTATCCGATGGTGGTCACTTCACCGGATCAGCCTGTCGACGATGTTGCCTTGCAGATGCTGGAAGAAGGGTTCCACCACGTTCCGGTCATGGAGGGTGAGGAAGTGGTCGGCATGGTCTCGGACCTGGAGTTGCTCGAACTCCAGCGTCGGCTGCCCTTTTCGTTGCGTCGCCGTATCGACACTGCTCGGGCGCCCGAGGAACTCTCCGAAATCGGACACGAGCTTCCCGGCGCCGCAGTTGATCTGTGGCGATCCGGGGTCGACGCCGCCCACGTCGGACTGTGGATGAGCGCCCTGACCGATCGACTCACGGTGCGCCTCCTGCAGGCGGGCCTCGATCGGCTAGGTCCTGCTCCGGTCCCATGGGCGTGGCTCATGCTCGGCAGTGTCGGGCGACGCGAGCAAGCCCTGACCGCCGATCAGGATCATGCCCTGATCTACGCCAAGGAGGGCGAGGGTTACGACACCTACTTTGCCACCCTGGCCGAAGGAGTGGTGGCGGCTCTGGTTGCGGCCGGCTTTCCGGAGTGTGAGTCGCGGGTCATGAGCAGCGATCCCGGATGGAGGATGTCCCTCGAGAACTGGACCAGTCGTCTCGACCAGTGGATGTCAGAACCGGACCGGAGCTACAGCTTCCTGTCAGGAATCATGTTCGATTACCGCCAGATCGACGGAAACCTTGATGTGATTCCCGAGTTGGATCGCATGACCGCGCAGGCGGCGAGCAACTTTCGCTTCCTCCGGAGGATGGGAGGCCTCGCCCTCGCCCACCGCGCACCTCTGGGATCGTTGGAACGGATCAAGCGCCTCTTCAGAGCCACAGAAGGCGTGTTCGATATCAAGGAGACCGGCCTGTTTCCAATCACGGAGATGGCCCGGGTGCTGGCCCTAAGCGCAGGCGTCGCGGTGCCGTCGACCCTGGAGCGGCTGCGGCGGGTCGGCCGGGACCCGGAGTGGTCGGAGGCGAGCACTTCGCTGACGGAGGTCTTCAAGGCGCTTCAACAGGTCAGGTTCCAACATCAGGCTCGTCAGTTCGATGCCGGCCTCCGCCCGGATGACCTCGTCGTGCCTGCGCAGCTCGACCGGCTGACCCGTCTGCAGATGACTGATGCCTTCAAGGTTCTCGGCTCGACCCTCGATCAGTGCGCCTACCGGCTCAACCTCGGCCCCTAGGACCATCCGGGATCGGCTCTGCGCAGCCGCATGCGACTGCGCAGAACCGTGACCGCCGGCTGATTCGCTTTGCTATTCCTTGCGGGTGACGACCACCTTCAGGGCGCCGGTGTCGGCCGCCCGGGCGAAGACGTCGTACGCCTTCATGAAGTCGTCCAACTCAAAGTGGTGGGTGGCGAACAGGCCTGCGTTGATCTGATGGTTCTCGATCAACCGAAGCAGGGTCGGGGTCGAATAGGTGTCGACCAGACCCGTCGTGATCGTGACATTGCGGATCCACAGATCTTCGAGGTGCAGGGTTACCGGCTTGCCGTGGACGCCGACGTTGGCGACGTATCCGCCGGGACGGATGAGGCGGGCCGCCAACTCAAAGGTGTCAGGCACTCCCACGGCTTCGATTGCGACATCGGCGCCGAGGCCCTCGGTGAGCTCGAGGATGCGAGCCATCGGATCTTCGGTCGCGTTGTTGATGACAACGTCGGCACCGAAGCGCTTGGCTGCATCGAGTCGAGAATCGGCCAGGTCGATAGCGACGATGTGAGCAGGGCTGTAGAGGCGGGCGCCGAGTATTGCGGCAAGGCCGATCGGGCCTGCCCCGACCACTGCGACGACGTCCCCGGGCTTGACCCGCCCGTTGAGGACTCCGACTTCATAACCCGTCGGCAGGATGTCGGCCAGCATCAGAACGTCTTCGCTGCTTACGGTCGACGGGACCTTGTAAGTGGAGGTGTCGGCAAACGGGACCCGAACGAACTCGGCCTGGGTGCCATCGATCTTGTGGCCCAGGATCCAGCCGCCACCGCCGATGCACTGTCCGTAGCTGGCCTCGCGGCAGTAACGGCACGAACCGCAGGAAGTGATGCAGGACACCAGGACTCGGTCTCCGGGCTTGACGGTCTTGACGCCGCCACCGACGGCCTCAACCGTGCCAACTGCTTCGTGTCCGAGGATGCGGCCATCCGTGACAGCGGGCACGTCTCCTTTGAGAATGTGGAGGTCGGTTCCGCAGATCGTGGTGGCATCCACCCGCACGATCGCGTCCGTGTCCTCCTTGATGGTGGGCTTGGCCACCTCTTCCCAGGCTTTGTTGCCGGGGCCGTGGTAAACGATCGCCTTCATCAGGCTCTCCTCTGGTAGGGGGTATCTGGTCAGTATGAGGAAGCACGGTCGGGCGCGGCAGGGCCGAACGGCCCTGACGCCGGCTGTTGCCCCCGGGCTCCCCGTTTTGGCGCGACAGAACCGTGCCATAGCCCCAAGCTGTCGCGCCAAAACGGGTCTTCAGGCCGAAGCAGCGAGAACCAGAACCGGGAGGGAGAGGTCAATCAAGCCATGGGCGATCGCGAGGTAAGGCAGCACTGTGGGTCGTCGGTCGATCACCCAGCCGAGCCAGAGCGCAAACGGCAGAAACATCAGGAATCGCCACAACAGGAAGCGCCAGTCGAAAAGCAGCGGCAGGAAGACGTGCTGGGTGGAGAGGACGAACGCGCCGACGAGCAGCGGCAGAGTTCGGCGTCCGGTCAATGCCTGCAAGCGAGGCATGACATAGCCGAAGTACGTCGGTAGCTCGGTCAGGGCATGGACGATCGGGAAGAGGAACAGGATCGCCCATGCGGCTACCAGCGGGAGCGCACGAAAACTGAGGTCGGCCCCGACCTGAGCATCGCCCCACAGCAGACCTCCGAGAAGGATGTTCGGGAGATAGCCCACGGGGCCCGCCACCACGAGCGCCAGCAGCAGCCATCTGATGTCCCGGCGCCCTCCGCCGGGCGTGTGGTTGTAGAGATCCCGCCACCGGAGACCCTCCTGCCTCGCCAGGCGGGCCAGAAGCCAGAGGTTGGCGAACTCACCGAGAGCAAGCCAACCCAGCCACCGGTCGGCCGCCAGCCGCCAAGGGTCGGCTTGCCCTCCGAGGGCGAAGCCCGCAGCAAACAGGCACTGCAGTCCGAGGGCGAGACCGGGTCGCAAGAGCAGCATTCCCCACACCGTCGCGGGCCGAATCTCCTCGACCCGGTCGGTGATCCGGTCGACCGCGTTGGGATGGGTCCGCGCGGTGGCGATAACCCCGGCGGTCATGTTGGTTCTCCTTCTGGTCGCTACGACCGGGGTGTCGACACGGCGACCAGGGAGTCAGCGATCTCTTCGGCCCAACTCCGAATCTCGTCCCAGTCGCGGAAGTCACCGTAGGGAGCCCGCAAGGCCCCGACGATGGCGCGCTCCGGGAAACTGAGCATGGCCTTGTCGAGTTTGCCGGCAAACACCCGATGCCCGCGGGCTCCGGTCACCGTCATCACTTCGGCCACATCCACCGGGTCTTCCGTGGGTTTGGGTGGGTCCCCGAGGGGGCCACTGGAGAAGAGCCAGACAGGCTTGCCGGGGAACCTCTCGGCGAATCGCTCGGTGAGCTCGATGGCCGGCTTCATCCAGTGTCCGGCGTAGACGGCGCTCCCAACGACGATTGCATCGAAGGTGTGGACCTCTTCGACATGGCCGGGCTCTTTGACCATCACCTCGAACCCCCGGGACATCAGGGTTGAGGCGATGGCGTCGGCGATTCCGGCTGTCGCTCCGTGCTTCGATGCTGCGCTCACTAGGACTTTCATGGTGCTGTTCCTTTCTCGAACATCATTTGCCAATTGCCTGGTCCAGGAAATCGATGACGCGGGTTTCCCAATCGGCGGGGGCCGTTGCCAGGCCGGAGGTGTGGCTGGCCCCGTCGACATTCCATACCACCACCGACTCCGGAGCGGCCGTGTGGAAGCTGGAGGCCGCCCGGCCTTCGTCAGCCACGGTGCCGGCGGTGATCAACAGAACGGGTCGGGGAGCGATCGCCACCACAGCGCTTGTCAACGCCATAGGGGGTCGGGCTCCGGTGATCCAATCCGCGATGCCGTACTTGATCCAATCGGCGGCGACGTTGACCCATCGTCCAGGGTGACTGGGAAGGAACGCGTCGTCATCGGCCAGTACTCGATTGGTGGCGCCCTCGGCTACCACAGCCTTGATTCGGGGATCGGAAGCCGCGGCCGTAATGGCCTGCTCTCCACCCATGGAGAGCCCGACCGCTGCCAAGCGGTCGGGGTCGACTTCGGGCCGGGACTCGAGGAAGTCGAGAGCACCGGCGATGTCCAGGTCGCCGTACCAGCCCCAGTCCATTCCGTCGCCACCACTACGACCGTGGCCCCGGGCGTCAAATGCAAGCACGCTGTATCCGTGGTCCACCAGGACCCGGGCCTGAGAGAGAACCGAGGTTCGGTTGGAGCCTCCCCCGCCTCCGTGCAACAGCACCACTGCCGCCCCGTTGGACCCGGGTATGAACCAGCCCGATAGCTCGATCCCGTCCGGCGTCGGGAACGCGACATCTTCGAAGGGCATTCCCCAATCGGACGGAACCGCTGCGCCGAGGTCGACTCTCGGGGTGTTGGTGGCTATCAGCGCGACGGAAAGCGGGTAGTAGACGAAGATCAGGGCGACGAGCGCGGCCGGAACTGCGATCAGCCGGCGCCAACCCTCCCGGCGATCTATGAAGGCAAACAGGCTGCGACCCGTCGCCCAGAGTCCGGTGAGGAGACATACCAGCGCCAGCGCGGCATAGACAGACAGGCCCGCTTTGAGCATGTGAACCACGCCTATGCCGATGCCCACGGCGAGACCCACCGCTCCCCAGGCCCAGGTCGATACGCTCGCCAAGCGAGAATCCCGCCGCTGCAACGAAACGATCAGGGCAGTGACTGCCGCCACCGTCAATACCCGGGCTACCCGCCACGCTGCGGTCCCATCCCACGCCACGATCAGCAGGAGCGCCGCGCCCTGGACCAGGGCCACCGAAGAATCGAGTGATCGCCCGCGGCCCAGATCTCCCTCGCGGTCTTCTTGGTGCGTCGTTGTGCCGTCCCGGCGTCGATCGCCTGCGCCTGAGCCGTGTTGGCCATGACCTGTGTGGTCGGGGCGGCTCGGACCGGAGCCGGGTGGGGCTTCAATCATCAGTCGTTACCTCGCTGTGAAAACCTCAACCACCTTCGCAAACAGAACCCCATAACGACAGGGGAGAAGGTCCCGCCGATAGACCGATCAGCCGGGTCGGGATCCCCGGAACTGGCGGATCCCCAGCCCCAACAGGGCGACCAGGCTCACAACCACCGAGATCCGGATCCCACATGGCGGAGAAGAGGACGAGAAGGGCGGCGGCTATGGCTACCCAGCCGTCGGTGCGGTCGCTGTTCATGGCGTCACCTCGCTTTTGGTCTTGACAATGAGCACATCGCAGGGAGAGAGGTGGGAAACACGATGGCTGGTCGACCCCAACAACAAAGACTTGAGGTCGCCGTAGCCCCGGCTTCCTACGACGATCAGGTCTGCCTCGATGCGCTTGGCGTATTCGACTACCTCATCGGGGGGATAGCCATCGAGGTCGACCTGGACCCACTCGACGTCGGTACCCTCCAGGGCGGCGGTCACCCGGTCCCAAACCGACTTTTTGACGGCCGCGGCCGCCTCATAGGCGCTGTCGATGACTGTGCCGGGCATGAACGTCATGCCGTCGACCCAGGTGGCCGGCACGTACACGACGTGCACGACGTGAAGCTTGGCCCGTCTGAGCCTGGCTTCGGCGACGGCGGCTTGCAGCACGGCCACCGCTACGGGCGAACCATCGACACCAACGACTATTTCCATCACGACTCCTTTCGATTTCCGGCGGTTCTGTCCGCCGCGGCAGGTGGCGAACTCGAAATCCTCGGCCTTCCATTCCGCCAGGCCTCCACTGCTCCCAGGACGACCACCGGGATGACCCCGGCCCCAATGGCCAGCAGCCATTGGCTGGCGGTGACAGGCACCACGTTGAAGAGATCTCGGAACGGACCCAGGACGGTGCCTGCTTGCAGCAGAAGCCCCGCCCCGATCGCGACCATGAGGCGAGGGTTGAAGAAGTTGCCGTCCAGGGGCATCCGGACCACGAACGCGTAGAGCAGGTGAGAAATCACGAGAGCCATGAACATCACGGTCCTGGCCTCTTCCCAGCCGGCGCCGGAAGCGCGGGCGGTGATGAGGGCGCCGATCGCGCCCAGCGCCAGCAGGATTCCGCGGGCGGCCAGCATCGACAATCGCCGCCCCGACAGGAGTTGAGATGTCTTGAGCCCGGCTGGTCGAAAAGCCAATTCCCGTCGCGGATGATCGAATCCCAGGGCGAGGGCGGGGAGGCCATCGGTGAGCAAGTTGATCCAGAGCAGCTGGAGCGGAAAGAGCGGTATTCCCAGCCCGGGAAAGGCGGCGAGACCCGTCAGCACCACCGTGACTTCAGAGATGTTGCCGGCGATCAGGTAGTCGACCACTTTGCGGATGTTCTC
>DATEEG010000407.1:0-2625 GCA_035281305.1 Acidimicrobiia bacterium
CGGGTGCCCGCTCCCAAGAAGTCGTCAAAGGTCGCGTAGAGCACGCTTCGAGGCCAGGAATCGGAAGAATCACCGAAGGCAGGGCGGCCCAGGCCCGGCTTTCTCATTCAAATTAGGTCGCTCACGAACGCCTGTGAGCAAATTCGGTCATTCGGGTTCGGTACTCGTTCCTGTATGAGCGAATTACATCAGAGGCGGGCGTCACTGACCGAATTTCGCCCCGCCGAGGCCCGCAGTTGGTGCCTTCGCTGATTCTTCAGGCACGACGGCAGCGCCGAATCTACGACCCAGGGATCCTCTCGCATCGCACCCGTGCTGTCCCTTGACAACCAGCCTCCGATCTTTGTATGTTTAGTGAACTTTCTACCTCTGGCTGACTCGAGAGACGAATGCCGGTGAGGAGATGTGGTGGCTGGCGATCTGAACCAAGGCGATCCTCACACGTCCCTGGCAAGACACGCCAAGGCCACCAAACACGACTCTCGCCGCAGCAATCTGCGAACCACCCTGGAGCTCGTTTCACACCGCGGTGCAACCAGTCGAGCCGAGATCGCCCGTCAAACCGGACTCACCCGAGCTGCCGTCTCCAGCCTGGTCGGCGAACTCATCGAAACCGGACTGCTGCGGGAGCTTGGTCAGGGAACCTCGGCGGGTGGCAAGCCCCCAACGTTGCTTGCCCTCAACGAGCGTGGCAGGGACATAGTCGCCATCGACCTGGGCCATCGACCCTTCCGCGCGGCACTCGTTGACCTGAGCGGAAGGATCCACGAGCAGATCGACGCAGCTGCGATCGCCGAGGACCCGGTGGGCGAGGCCGCCAACGAGACGGCGATGGAATTGATCGGGAATCTGATCGCCAAAGCGGCGGCACCCGTGCTCGGAATCGGAGTGGGAACTCCTGGGGTGGTCGATCCCGATGGCAGGGTTCTGGAGGCAACCAACCTCGACTGGCATGGAGTCGACCTGGCCACCGAACTCCGCAACCGCTTCAGCCTCCCGGTCTCGATCGCCAACGACGCCCAGGTCGCAGCGCTCGCCGAGTTCCGACGGCACCCGGCCGATCACCGCAACCTGCTCCTCGTCAAACTCGGCGCCGGCGTCGGAGCCGGGGTGGTTCTCAACGGGTCGCTCCACAAAGGCGAGCACTCGGCGGCCGGAGAGATAGGTCACGTGCGCGTGGTCGACGAAGGTGAAAGCTGCCGGTGCGGAAATCGCGGGTGCCTGGAAACGGTGGCCAGCGTCCCCGCCATCATGCGCCGCCTTGGAGCCGATCCCCAGCACCAGCCGTGGGACGCCCTATCGCTGGCCGGACTGTACGGCGAGCAGCCGGTTCGCCGGGTCCTCGCCGAGGTCGGCCGTCATCTCGGTACCGTCCTGTCCAACGTCGTGGCAATGCTGGATGTCGGCCACGTCGTGCTGGCCCCGGACTTGCTGAACGCGGGCGATGTGCTCGTCGAAGAGCTGCGCAAGGAGCTCAGGAGCCGGATCCTGCCGGCCACGGCCGACCTCATCGAGATCAGCGTTACCCAACTGGGTGGGGACCTGGTCCTGTCCGGGGCAGCCTCGGCCGTCCTTGCCGACCGTCTGGGCGTGGTTCTGCGATGACGTTCACGATCGGGGTGGACATAGGCGGTTCCTCCGCCACAGCCGTTGCCATCGGCCAGGCCGGTGACGTGGTCGATCGATACCGAGTCAACGGCCGCATCGAAGGCGGACGGCAGGTGGTCGCCGCGGCTCTGGCCGCCATCCGCTCTTTCCCCCTCGAAGATTGTGTGGCGATCGGCGTGGGCGTCCCCGGCGTCATCGATTCCACGACCGGCCAGGTGGCCATGGCGGTCAACCTCGGCATCGGTGCCCACCCGTATCCGCTTGCCGCCGAAATAGGCGAAGCGCTCGACTTCCCGGTCGTCATCGAAAACGACGTGCGGGCCGCCGCGCTGGGAGCCCACGAGAGTATGCGTCTGGCTGGCGACCCCCCCGACAGCCTGGCCATGATCAGCATTGGAACCGGAATCTCCGCAGGCATCGTATTGCGAGGTGATCTACTCAGAGGGTCCCATGGGATGGCAGGAGAAATCGGCCATGTGGTCGTCGACGAATCGGCCGCTTTGTGCCGCTGTGGTCAGCGGGGCTGCCTCGAGGCCGTCGCGTCGGGCCCGGCGATTGCCCGCGCCTGGCCCAAGGGACTCGAAGGCAACGCCGCCACTGCCCTGTTTGCTGCCGCCGCGGGGGGCGACCCCGCCGCTGAGAAAGTGGCGGCCCGGATCGCCGGGTATCTGACCACCGCCCTGACGTGGTTGGCGGCCGCATATGACACCGAGCGGATCGTTATCGGTGGCGGGGTGTCCGATGCAGGTGATACCTTCCTCACTGCAATTCACAACCGGATCACTCGACAGGCCGCATTGTCGGATCTGGCTGCCCGCCGGCTTCGCCCCGAGCAAGTCACCCTGGCGCTGCGCGACGACCCACCGGGACCTCGTGGAGCAGCACTCCTCGCGGCCCGAAGCCTTCTAACCCATAGTCTTCCGAAACAGCGGGTGTCTCCCGCACGAACCCAAGCAACCAACGCGAAATAAGAAACAGAAAGAGGAGGTATATGAGATACCGAACATGGTTCTCAGC
>DATEEG010000408.1:0-4930 GCA_035281305.1 Acidimicrobiia bacterium
CTGGTGCGGCTGGTGGGCTCCCTTCCCGACCTGATGCCGGATCCCGACGAACGCAACCTGCTTGTCGCTCTCTCCCAGCAGAGGCGCCGCGAATTGCAGGCAGCCGCGCTAGTGATGGGCAAACGCATCTACGCCGAAGCCCCCGACCGGTTCGCTCTCAGACTCGGGGCGTACTGGTCGGCCTGGAAAGGCTGACGGAAGGCGGAAGGCGGAAGGCGGAAGGCGGAAGGCGGAAGGCGGAAGGCGGAAGGCGGAAGGACTGTTTCTCGAGGCAGTAACCTTCCGGACCGACCGTCCTGTCTCTCTTGCTTCCGACGCTTCCGACTTCCGTCTTCCGACTTCTTGACTTCCGACTTCTTGACTTCCGACTTCCGTCTTCCGCCTCCCGTCCCCGGAGAATCCATTCCCGATCCGGCCCTGGTCGTCCTGATCGGACCGTCGGGTTCGGGCAAGAGCACCTGGGCCGAAAGAAACTTCCGAGCCGAAGAGGTCATCTCCTCTGACCGCCTGCGGGCCATCGTTGGCTCAGGCGAACACGACCTCGACGCCAGCGCCGACGCGTTTGCAGTTCTTGATCAGATGGTCTCGGCTCGACTCAAGCGACGTCTGCTGACGGTGGTCGACACGCTGGGCCTCGATGATGAACGGAGACGGGCGCATCTGGCCCTGGCCAGGGAGATGGGTCTCCCATCGATTCTCGTGGTGTTCGACGTGCCCGAGCAGGTGGCCCGCCAAAGGAACCGGGACCGAACCCGACCGGTTCCGGCTTCGGTTCTCACATCGCAGATCCGGCGGTTCCGCCAACTGCTGCCCCGGCTCAGGGAGGAGGGCTGGGATCTTCGGAGTGCAGCGAATGTGGGGGCGGTCAAACCCGGCCACCTGCTGGCGGGATCGCAAGGGCCGGCCCCCACGCCGGGAGGTTCTCGAACCGCACGGCCTACGACTCTGCGATTCGTGCTTCATCTCGCCCGATTCACCGGTCCCGGGGATTTGAAGACCCGGCTGCTGTCCATGGCCGAGGCAGCCGAAGAGGCCGGTTTTGACGGCATCTCGCTGATGGACCACCTGATGCAGATTCCCCAGGTTGGAAGAGAGTGGGAAGAGTTGCCCGAGGTTTTCGGCGCACTTGGATTTCTGGCAGGTCGGACCACGAAACTGACGCTGGGGGCCCTGGTCACCAACGTCCGTCTGCGCAACCCCGCCCTGGTCGCCAAGATGCTGGCAACCATCGATGTCCTTTCCGGCGGCCGCAGCTTCTGCGGACTGGGAGCCGGTTGGCTCAAATCAGAACAAGTCGCCTACGGCTACGAGTTCGAATCCCCCGGTCGGCGGCTTGATCGACTGGAAGACGCCCTCATGATCCTTCCGTTGATGTGGGGACCGGGGAAGGCGACGTATCACGGAAAGGTCGAATCAGTCGTCGAGGCCGTGTGTTATCCGCGACCGATCGCCCGGATCCCGATCATTGTCGGTGGCCGCGGTCCCAGAACGATCAAACTGGCCGGATCCTTTGCCGACGGCCTGAACGTCGTCGGCACCAAGGATCTCCGCGAGCACGTCGACCTGTTCCGTGCGAGCGCGGAAAAGGCAGGCAGGGATCCCGACGCGCTCGAGGTCTCTGTGCTCGACACCCCGCTTCTCGGGAGCGATCGGTCGGAGGTGGCTGCATTGGTCGAAGCGAGTCGTGGACGGCTGAGGGCCGGCGAGTTCGCGACGCGCCACAATGCCGGGACGGTCATCGATCACGTCGATCGCCTGCGTGGCCTGACCGCCGCCGGAGTCGGGGCAGTCTTTATCTCTCCGGTCGGGCTGGTCGCAGGCGAGGGGGTCGCTGCCTGGAAGCCTGTAATCGAAGCTTTACGTTGAAGTCAGGGCTCAACTAGTCGGCGGATCACGGGGCCACTGTGGTAGCCGCGGCGGCCGCTTCGGGTGTGACCCGGAACTCGATGACGCCCTGGTCGCTCAGATAAGCGAGGTGATAGAACAGGCCGTTGTAGTTGACCGTCCCGTCCAGCCCGCCAAGTTGGGGGTCCTCGATCGATAACCCGAGGGTCTCGAGCAGTGCTCTTCGATCCGACCCGTCGAGAGTCGGATCGGAGGTCCCGATCAGCAGACCGAGTGCCGTGAGGATCAGGCTGTCACCTTCGGCGGTTCCGGTAGGAGTTGCACGGATGACCACAGATCCCGCGGCCGGATCGAGCAATCCCTCGAGCGTCATATACGGCGCGAGGCTCAGGAGGAAAGGAGACGACAGGTCCGTGAATAGGACCAATTCAGGGCGGCTCGCCTCGGCCAGGGCGTTCCAGCGGTCGGTGAGCTCAGCAGGATCGGTCTGGAACAGAGTCGTCGGAGGGGGAGGCAGAGTGGTCACCACGACAGTGGTGGTCGGGGAGGGAGGAATCGTCGTGGTGGGTACCGGCACAAACTCCGGTTCTCCCCGGAACCCGCCGGCCAGGATGAAAACGGTCAAGGCGAACAGCGTGATGAGGCCGATCGCCGCGGCAACCACCCCGGCCTTGATGGCGACGTTTTCGATGTCGCTCTTCAGCCAGCGGTGGGCTTTGGCCGACTTGTACCTTCGTTTGGCGGTCGCGGTGATCCGATCGGCGATCGTCGGCCCTTCCTCGGTCGCCACCGCTGGATCCGGTAGGTCAGGAAGGCCACGGAGCTCCTCCGCCAGCAGATCGGTAGGCGGCGAAGCCGCGGAGCTTGGTGCCTGGGGGGTGCCGGCTTCCGGGACCGCGGCGTTGCCCGACCCTTCCGCCGCTCGCGCTTCGAATGCCTTGATCCGGGGCCGGCGGGTTACAGGGGCCCGTTCCGTTTTGGCCGGAGGCGGTTCGGAGGCCGGGGCAGGTGGAGCGGGCAGGTCGGTTTTGATCGCTCGTCTGGTTGTTGTCGCAGGTTCTGATCTCTTGGCGACGACCGGTTCCGTGGACCTGGTAGCCGGCGGGGCCTCGGCTCCTTTGGCAGCCACGGGCTCGAAGTGAATCGCGACCGTGGCCCCCGGCGTCGCTTGGGTCGTTGTGGCGTGCTTGGGCGACGGGGCCGGATCGCCGGGAACCGACTGAGGCGTCAGATACGTGTTGATCGCATCGAGCAATCCTTCGGGATCGTCGGCGTTGAAGGTGATCATCTCGTCGTCTGCTTCGATCGAGAACTGGCTCCCCTCCAGCCGCTGGACTTTGCAGTCGCTTGAATTCCAGTACGCCAGCTGGGCCCCACTGGCCCACAGCGTTACCTTGTTCTGCTTGATCTCGAGCGACCCGGCCAGGACCGTATCCTCGGACACGAAAGTCCCCGTGAAGCCGAAATCACCGAGAGGGCGACGACGGGAGGCAGGGGTAGATGCGCTCGGTACAAGGTCAGAATCGGCCACTTCTCCCAAACTATCCCACGTTGTAGTAGGTATTTCCTCATCGATTGAGGTTGGCTCCGGAATTGTTGGGGCCGCGTCGAAGAGCGGTCTGGATTCGTCCTCCCCGTCGCTCCCGGAGGGGGAGACGAGTGTTCGTTCGTAACTGGACACGTCGTTTCCTCGGGCCGCGACTGAATGAATTGGCCCTCACCGGTAGTTATCGCCCGCAGAGCCGATCTTATTAATAGCCCGGAGGCGGTTCCGGGCCGGTGGACCTAGTTGGGAGATGCCTGTCAGCCGGGTCGGCAGATTCGACATGGCCTGAAACCGCTTGCTTCTGCCTCCGATTCGGACCGGAATCGACGCAGGTGCGCTTCCGAGATTCGTCGGGCCTGGTGACAGGTCGGAAAACAGAAGATGCCGGTGGTATCCGAACCGAGCAGACGGGTGCCGCCGGCGGCGAGCGACTCGATGCGATCCGGTTCGGCACCTTCCAAGGTGAGCAACTGCCATTTGTTGTCCGGCCCACCCAGCGAATAGTTCCCGATCTTGCCGTCGGACCGGATGACCCGGTGGCACGGAACGATGAGTGGCACGGGATTGCGGGCCATCGTCGATCCCACTGCTCGGGCGGCTCCGACGTTGCCGGCCACCCGGGCCAGCCATGAATACGGCCGAACCTGACCGCGGGGGATGGTGGCCGCCAACTCGAGAATTCGCTGTTGAAACGGGGTCACCGAGCGGAAGTCGATCGGAAGCAGACCCGGTCGGCCCCGATCGAGGGCCTCTTCGATCCGGTTTACCCAGGCTGCGGGAGGTTCAGCCGCAACCAACGTCCGAAAGAATCGGGCTCGAAAGCGATCGCCGAAACCTTTGTCGGCCAGGTCTACCGCCGAAACACCGTTCGGGTTGAAAGCGACGATGACGTCGCCCACCGGGCTTGCAACCACGGTGTATCCGTCGGCCAATCCGGTCCCAAGCTCGACTTCGGTGAGGAGTCTCGGCGGGGCGGGCACCCGCAGGGCTCCGAGCCGCGACTCGATCGACAAGGATGGGGCGTTGGAATTTGCAGTCATGATTCCTCCTCCAGTATGTGGCGCAGCTTTTCGAGGCCGCGATGCACGTCGGACTTGACAGTGCCGACCGAGTGGCCAGTGGCAGTGGCGATCTCTTCGTATCCGAGGCCGACTACGTGTCGCAGGACTACCGCCCGCCGGCTCCGGGGCGGAAGACCCTGGAGGCGCCGGTGCCAAGCGCCGAGGTCGACGTAATCCGGGTCGTTCGACCCGATCTCGATCTCCCGATCGACGAGGATCGGCCGGCGACTCCGGGCCCGGAGATGATTGCGGCCAAGGTTGAGTGCGATGGTCCAGATCCATCCCCTCAGTTTCAACTCCCGTATGCGGGCGGAGTCATACTCCGACAACGCCCGATAGGCCCGGATGAAGGTCTCTTGCGTCAGGTCCTCGGCCTCGGGACCGGCCAGCGAGCGAAGGCCCGAGTACATGTCGTCCTGCAGGGCCCGAACCAGATCGGGAAAGGCCGCATCGAGATCTTCCGCCAACCGATCGCAAA